>NZ_JBYTEP010000001.1:0-215535 GCF_058792015.1 Cellulomonas sp. EB106-03-03-XG116 | reverse complement strand
GCGCGGACCGGCGGGGCCGGCGGCCCGCCGCGGCGCGGGCGGCGCGGCGGGTGGCCGGCGGGGTGGGCGGTGTCACGGTGACCCTCCAGGGCAGAGCGGGCGGGGCGGGCGGTCGGTCAGGTGGTGGCGACGAGGTGCGCGGTGAGCGAGGCGACGCCGCCGTTGGCCAGCGTCAGGTCGCTCTCCCCGGGCAGCCGCACCTCGAGCGTGACGAGCCGGGCCGTGCCGGCCGGCAGCGTGCCGAGCTGGATCGGCAGCTCCTCGACCGGGAGGTCGTCGGCCACCAGCACGTCGTCGACCAGCACGTCGAACAGCAGCTCGTCGAGGTAGGCCGCGTTGGCCTCGCCGACGGTGGCCCGGGTGCCGTCCGGGTGCGCGGCGAACCGCGACGGCGTCGGGTCCTCCAGGTCGGTGCGGGACAGCACCCGGAGCTCGAGCGCCGCGTCGAGGCTCGCGGACGCGTTGCGCACCGGGATGTCGACGGTGGCGGAGGGCCCGCCGGGTCGCAGGGTGCCGTCGTCCGGGATCGGCACGGTGCCGCCGACGCCGGGTGCGGGGTTGACCGGGCCGGCGCCCTCCTCGGGGATCCGCACCCAGGTGCCGTCGTCGGACAGGTCCCGGGTGTTCTGGCTCTTCACCTCGAGGTGCAGCTCGGCCGGCGTGCCGAAGCCGCTGTCCCCGCCGACGTTGAGCCAGGAGCGGTCGGTGAACGCGGCGGTGGTGACCAGGGCGGCGACGGCCAGCACGGCTGCGCCGGCGACGACGGTGCGGCGCGGGAGACCCCGTGCGGCACGGGTCCAGGACGCGAGGCGGGACATGGCGGTCACTCCGAGAGGTCGGTGGCGAGGGCGTCGGACGAGGAGCGGCGGCGCCGGCGGGCGGCCAGCAGGAGGCCGACCACCGCGAGGCCGAGGGCCAGGGCGGCGAGCGCCAGGACGGAGGCGCCGGTCACGGCGAGCGCGCCGGACGGCGCGGCCTCGGGGGTGACGGGCACGACCGGCGGGACGTCCTGCGTGGCCACGAGCGACAGCACCAGGGTCAGCCCCTGCCCCTGCAGCGCGTCGCCCGCGGTCGCCGGCAGCGTCGCGGTGCCGTGCAGGTGCATCGGCTCGGGCCCGAGCACGCCGAGCGCGATCGGCGCGGCGGCCAGCTCGGCGGCCGTGCCCTGCGCGAGGACCTGGCCGGCGTCGTCGGTGAGCGCGAGCACCAGCGCGTCCGGCCCGGCGGCGAGCGGGCCGGTGCCGCCGTCCACCAGCAGGACGAGGTCGCTCGTGCTGCCGGGGCGTGGCGTGGCCAGGAGGTCGAAGGCGGTGCTGCGGCCCGGGTAGGGCACGCTCAGCTGCGCGGTGCTCGTGGCCCCCTGGACCAGCGGCAGCGTGGGGTCGACCGGGGCTGCTGCGGTGGGGGCCGCCGCGACCAGGGCCGCGGCCAGGGCGAGCAGCCCGGTGAGCAGGACGGCCGCGGCGCGGCGCGCGTGCTGGAGGCGGGTCATCGGGTCGTCCCCTCGATCACGACCTGCACCCCGGTGCGCACGCCCGCCCAGCGGTCGTCGCCCGTGGCGGGGGTCTGCACGCGGATGTCGAGCACCCGGTGCCCCTGCCGGTCGGCCGGGAGGTCGCCCGGCAGCTCGGCGAGGACGTCGGGGGCGAGCCCCTCGGCAAGCACCACCCCGTCCTCCGCGATCTGCACGTGCAGGGCGTCGAACAGGTCCGGCGCACCGACGGTCGGGTCGGGGTCGGACAGCGCCACCACCGCGCCCGCGGGCACGCCCGCAGTGTTGCGGACCGCCACCCGGACGTCGACGACACCACCCGGTGCCGGGGTGTGGTCCGGCACCTCGACCGTGACCGGCTGCGTGCTCGGGTGCCAGTCGGCCTCGGCGGGCGCCCAGCCGGCCGTCGCGCTGCCGGCCGCCTCGAGCGCGAAGGTCACGCCCGTGAACTCCACGGCGGTGTCGCTGCGGTGCACGACCTGGGCCGCGGTCAGGGCGACCAGCAGGCCCAGCGGCACCGCGAACGCCGCGGTGCGTCGGTACGGGGACATGTCCGTCCTTCCTCGGTGGTGGGGCGGGGAAGCGGGGGGGGGGGGGGGGGGGGGCGCCCCCCCCCCCCCCCCCCCCCCCCCCCCCCCCCCCCCCGCCGACGGCGTCAGACGGACGAGCCGTCCAGGACCGCCTGGATGAACGCGCCCTTGCCGGAGAGCGTGTTGTCCTCCCACGCCGCGCCGGAGTCGGCCTGCGACAGCAGGCGGATGCTCAGCGAGACGGTGGTCTCCTCCTCGGCCGCCAGGTCGTTCAGCGCGAGCGCGGAGACCTCGGCGAAGGTGAGGTCGGTGTGGCTCACGGCCGCGCCGAGCTCGGTGGCGGGCATGGTCACGTCGAACCGCAGGCTCGCCAGGTAGTTGGCGTCGGTCACCGTGCCGGCCTCGGTGTCGTCCGCGAGCTGCGCGAGCGAGAGGGCGAGCGACGAGGTGAAGTGCGCCGAGTCGTTGCGGACCGGGATGTCGACGCTGATCGCCTCGGAGCCCGGGAACAGCGACTGGGCGCCCTCGAGGAACACCGGGACACCGATCGGGTCGTCGGCCTCCTGCCAGGTGCCGTCGTTCAGGAAGACGCCCTCGGCGTCGGTCGCCCCCACCTGGATGTTGTAGGTCGAGTCGGCGCCACCGATGCCGTTCGCGCCACCGAGGTTGAGGAACGCGTTGTCGGTGAACGCGGCCGTGGTGATCAGCGCCGCGACGCCGGCGAGGGCGCCCCAGGCGACGAGGCCCTTACGGCGGCGCTTGCGGTCGTGGGTCTGCGTGGTCATCTGGATCCTTCGAGAGACGGGCCCGTCGGTCGGGCACCTGGTTGGGGTTGCTGAACCAGATTCGGGGGGACGCGGATTCACGTTCCGGGAGCCTGCGCGGGGTGTAGGGGGCGCCGGCGACCCGCCCCCGGACCCCCGCCGGGACCCCCGTCGTCCCAGGTCAGAGCGCTGGCGGTTCTCGGTCCGATCCGGCTGCAGACCGCCACGGAACTGCTCGAAAGTCGTGTGGGACCTTGGGCCCAGATGTGAGTCGAGGCGCTCTCGGGGCCGTGCGTCGGGTGCGCGATCGACACCGAGACGCCGCCCGGCGCGGTCGTCCGCACGCACCATCCGTGCGGCCGGGAACGCAAACCGGACGACCCGGACACCCCCACCCGCCCGACGCACGGCACCCCCTCACGCCCGTGCACGGCCACCACGCACCTCCGCCGCGGTGCGCCCCTCACCGACGGTGGGGGGTCGGCGTGGGAGTGGTGCCGCCGGACACGCGTGTGCAGGGCGGCGGAGGAGGGTCCCCGATATGGTGAAAATGAGTGCACCTGCGGTGAACTGTCAGGGGGCGGTCGGGACGAGCGCGGAGCTGCGGCGCTGGCTGGCGCTGGGACGGGACGTCGTGCTGCGCGGCGACCACGGGGCGGGCAAGTCCACCGCCCTGCGCTCGCTCCGCGTCGACCTGTCCGGGCGCAGGCGCCCGGGGATCGTGGTGCGCGGCGCGGGCCCCGGCGACCACGCCACGCTGCTCGACCACCCCGCCCTCGACGTCGAGGACGCGACCGAGCGCGCGCTGCTCGCCTGGCTGGTCGACGAGCTCAGCGCCCCGCGCAGCGTGCTCATGCTCGACGACCTCGACCGCGTCGACGGCCTGTCGCTGCGCCTGGTCGAGAGGGCGCTGCGCCGCACCGGCGCGGCACTCGTCGCCACCACGACCGCGAACCCGCTGCGGCTGGAGGTCCCCGAGGCCCGGTCCGTGCTGGCGTCCCGCGCACCGGCCGCGCTGCGGGTCCGACCGCTCGACCTCGCCGCGGTGTCGACGATGCTCAGCTCGGTCCTCGGCGGGCCGGCGGACACCGGGCTCACCACCGCCGTGCTCGCCCAGAGCGGCGGCAACCCCGGGGCGATCGCGGCGCTCGTCGCGGCCGCCCGCGCGAGCGACGTGCTGCGCCGGAGCGACGGGCACTGGTCCGTCGAGGGCCGGCTCGCCGACGTCCCCGCCGACGCCCTCGCGTTCCAGTTCCTCGGCAGCCTGCGCGACGAGCTGGTCGACGCGCTGCGCCGGATGGCCGCCATCGGCCCCGTCGACGCCGACGAGGCGATGCGGATCGTCGACCCGGTCCTGCTGCACGATCTCATCGACCGGGGACGCCTGGTCAACCACCCCGTGGCGGCCGCCGGGGACGTCCTGGTGGTCGCGCCCCCGGCCCTCGCGCGCGCCCTGCGCCAGGGGGTGAGCATCGTCGAGCGCCGCGGCGCCGCCGCCCGGGCGAGCGCCGACGTCGGGCGCCAGCTCGAGCCCGTGCTGCTGCGCGAGGACGACCTGCACGCGCTGATCGACGCCGAGCTCAGCGAGCAGGAGGGGTTCCTGCGCTGGTCGACCGAGCTCGCCGGGCTGGTGCACGAGCAGGAGCAGATCGCGGAGAGCCTCGCGCGCGCGGCGTGGCTGGAGGACAGCACGGTCGCGAACGCCAACACGTACCTCGCGCTGCTGATGCTGCGCTACGAGACGACGCAGATCGACTCCGTGTTCCGCGCCACCGCGCTGTCCCCGCGGGACACCGCCGCCGACCGGCTGACCTTCCGGTCCTACCAGCTGTACTGGTTGAACGCCCAGGGGGTCGGCGAGGAGCTGCTGCGGACCATCACCGCGGGCTGGGGGGACGAGGCGCGCTCGCTCGTCGACGTCCACGGCTTGAAGGAGCGCGCCGTCGCCGCCATCAACCGGGGGGAGCCGATCGAGTCCGTCCTCACCCCGGAGGCCGCCCGGCACCAGGACCCGGTCGTGCAGGGCCGGCGGGCGTTCGCCCTGGCCGCGGCGGCCATCGAGGTCGGGCAGCCGGCCACCGCGCTGTCCCTGTGCGAGGGCTACCGCGACGTCGCCATGTCCGTCACGAGCCGGCACCACCTGAACGCGCTGCGGGTGCTCGCGAAGATCGTGCTCGGCCGCACCGAGGAGGCCGAGCAGGAGGCCCGCGAGCACCTGTCCGCGGCCTACGACGCGTACGACACCCTCGGCATCCGCCTGCACGCGTGCGTCCTCGCCGAGGCGCTGTCGTTCCACGGCCAGCTCGCGAGCGCCTGGCGGGTGCTCAGCACCTCCCTGCTGCTCGGGCACGCCGGCCCGCTCGACGAGACCTTCTACCGGCGCGGCCTGACCATCGGGACGCTGCTGCAGGCGAACGCCGGGCACGCCACGTTGTGCGCTGCGCTCGTCCGCGAGCTCGACGTCACCGCCCGCAGCTCCCGGTCCCTGATCAGCTCGCTGCACGCGCTCGCCCTCGCCGCCGACGCCCGCCGCTCCGGGCACCCGGACGCGGCCGAGATCGGCTGGCAGGCCGGTGAGCAGTACGCCACCTCCGGGCTGGTCTACCCCGCGCTGCTCACCTGGGCGTACTGCCTGCCCCGGCTCAGCCCCGAGCGCGCGAAGCGGGTCCGCGAGGTGTGGGCCCGCGCCGAGGTCCCGCTGCTCGACCCGTACCTCACCCTCCAGATCGCGATCGCCGAGCGCGACGCCGCGGCGGCCCGCTCGGTCATCGCCGACGTCGACCCGGCCGTCGCCCCCAGCCTGGTGCGGGTCGCCGCCGAGGTCCTCGGCGTCGGCAGCCCCGAGCGCGCCGGGCACCAGGGGGACGAGGCGCAGCAGCGCCCGGCAGAGCCGCTGTCGGCCCGCGAGCGCGAGATCGCCCGCCTGGTGCGCTCCGGCCTGGCCAACCGGCAGATCGCCGAGCACCTGCACATCAGCGTCCGGACCGTGGAGAACCACGTCAGCCGGGTGCTGCGCAAGCTCCGGCTCTCGGGGCGCGCGGAGCTGAGCGCCTGGAACGACGACGGCCCCGCCGTCGCCTGAGCCGCCACCGGGCGTGCGACGCGCACCCGGCGCGGGCTGGCAGACTGGCGGCCGACGCGGGGCGTGCCGTCCCGCGGTCCGCCCTGGTGTAACGGCAGCACGCAGGCCTTTGGAGCCTTGAGGTCCGGGTTCGAATCCTGGGGGCGGAGCCGCCCGTCGAGTACCCTCGCCCGCATGTCGGCAGCCGTTCCGCAGGGTCAGCCCGGCGCGCCCCGGGACGAGGTCGACCGGATCGTCGAGGCCTGGGCCCGCGAGCGCCCGGACCTCGACGTCGCGCCGCTGTCGGTGCTGTCCCGGGTCACCCGGCTGTCCCGGCACCTGGACCTCGCGCGCCGGCAGGCGTTCGCCCGGCACGGCCTGGAGCCGTGGGAGTTCGACGTGCTGTCCGCGCTGCGCCGCGCCGGCGCGCCGTACCGGATGTCGCCCGGCGCCCTGCTGACCCAGACCCTGGTGACCAGCGGGACCATGACCAACCGCATCGACCGGCTCGCGTCCCGCGCGCTCGTCGAGCGGCTGCCGTCCCCCGACGACCGCCGCGGCGTGCTGGTCAGCCTGACGGACGAGGGCCGGACCCGCGTCGACGCCGCGATGTCGACGCTCCTGGAGATCGAGCGCGACCTCCTCTCGTCGCTCCCGGCCCCCGAACGCGACCGCCTCGCGGACCTGCTCCGCACCCTGGTCGCCCCGTTCGACACCCCCTGACGACGACGCGCGCGGCACACCCCCCTGCGGGTGCCGCGCGCGTCGTCCGGGCGGGGGGTCAGGCCGCCTTCGTCAGGGCCTCCGAGAGCTTGACCCGGCGGCCGGTGCGGAGCACCGAGCGGGCGTAGATCCGGGCGCCGATGCCGGTGACCAGCACCGCGGTCCCCGCGAGGATCACCAGCGACACCAGCGGCTCCCACCAGGACGCCTCGCCGAGGAACAGCCGCACCGGCATCCCGACCGGGGCGCTGAACGGCACGTACGACATGATCGTCAGCACCAGGTCGTTGTCGTTGAAGAAGATGACGCCGAAGTACGGGATCATCACGAGCATCATCACCGGGGTGAGCACCGGGCCGGTGTCCTCGACGCGGGAGACGAGCGAGGCGGCGGACGCGAACAGCGCGGCCAGCAGCACGAACCCGACGAGGAAGAACAGCACGAACCAGGCGACCGGCGCCCCGACCATGCCGAGCAGGTCGTCCTGGCCGGTGACGACGAGGCCGACGACGGCCACCGCGGCGATCGCGGCGATCTGGCCGACCGCCAGCACGGTGTTGCCGAGGATCTTCCCGGCGAGCAGCGCCCGCGGCGGGACGGTCGACAGCAGGATCTCGACGATCCGGGACTGCTTCTCCTGGACCGTGTTCTGCGCGATGGTGCTGCCGAACGTCATGGCGGCCATGAAGAACGCGATGCCGAAGATGAACGACACGATGTAGCGCAGGCCGTCGGAGGTGCCGGACTCGTCCAGCAGCTCGACCGGCGGGGTCACGGCCAGCGCGCTGATCACACCGTCCGGCGCGGAATCCAGGCCGACCACGACGACGCCCAGCAGGTTGTCCGCGTCGTCGTCGGGCAGCACGGCGGCGGACACCTCCTCGGACTCCACCAGGGCGCGGGCGGCCTCGGGATCGGCGGCGTCGACCGCCTCCAGCCCGTCGACGCCCTCGATGACCGCGGCGGTCTCCGGCACCACGGCGACCTTGGTGTCCCCACCGCCGAGCCGGTCGCCCAGCACGGAGGTGAGGATGATGCCGCCGAGGACGAGCACGAGCAGCACCGCGGTCGAGATGAGGAACGACTTGCTGCGGACCTGCGTCGTGATCTCGCGCTCGGCGACCATGAGCGTCGCCTGCACCGTGTTCGGGGTGGCGGGCCGGCCGGCCGGCGCGGGGCCGGACGACGGCGCGTTCGACGGCATCGGGGTGCGGCGGCTCATCGCACGGTCTCCTTGGTCTTCGTGGTGGCGGGCGCCTCGTCGTGGCGCTCCTCGTCGCGGACGATGTCGCGGAAGATCTCCGCGAGCCGCGGGCGCACCGGGCTGAACTGCTGGACGGGCGCGGCGTCGAGGGCGGCGCGCAGGACCCGCTGGGCGGAGGCCTCGTCGGACTCGAACAGCGCGTAGCCGCCGTCGAACTCGACGACCCGGACGCCCGGCTCGGTGCGCAGCCAGCCCATGTCGCCGCCGGAGGTGATCTCGTACCGCGGGGCGGCGTGCTGGGCGCGGAGCGCCTCCTTCTCCCCCGCCGCGCGGATCTTCCCGCCGGCGATGACGACCACGTCGTCGCACAGCCGCTCGACCACGTCGAGCTGGTGCGAGGAGAACAGCACGGGCACGCCGCGGGCGGCGTACTCCTGCAGCACGCCGAGCACCAGGTCGACCGCCATCGGGTCGAGGCCGGAGAACGGCTCGTCGAGAACCAGCACCTCCGGCTCGTGCACCAGGGCGGCGGCGATCTGCGCGCGCTGCTGGTTGCCGAGCGACAGGTCGTCGACCGGGTCGGTCAGCCGCTCGCCCAGGCCGAGCTTCTCGAGCAGCTCGCGGGCCTTCTCCGTCGCGGCGCGGCGCTCGTAGCCGTGCAGCCGCGCGAGGTAGGTGATCTGCTCCAGCACGTGCATCTTCGGGTAGAGGCCGCGCTCCTCGGGCATGTAGCCGAACGCCCGGCGGCGGTCGTCGCCCAGCGGGCTGCCGTCGAGCGTCACCGTGCCCGAGTCCGCGGAGAGCACCCCGAGGATGATCCGCATCGTCGTCGTCTTGCCGGCGCCGTTGCCGCCGACGAACCCGGTGAGCTTGCCCCGCTCCACCGAGAAGCCGACGTCGTCGAGCACCAGCCGGTCCCCGAAGGACCGGTGGATCCCGTCGAGCTGCAGCATGTCGTCTCCTGTCGTGACCTGTCCGGACTTGTCGTCCGCTGAGGTCAACGCTAGAAGGCGACCAGGCCCCGGCACCTCGGCCGCCGGGCGGAACTTGCCGGGCGCGCGGGCCTCCGTCCCGGGGCGGAGGGGGTCAGTCCGTCAGCCCGTTCTCGAACGCGTAGACGACGGCCTGCACCCGGTCCCGGAGCCCGAGCTTGGTGAGCACGTTCGACACGTGGGTCTTGACCGTCGCGCGGCCCAGGACGAGCTCGGCGGCGATCTCGTCGTTGCTCAGCCCGCGCGCGACCAGCCGCAGCACCTCCAGCTCGCGCTCGGTCAGCCCCGTGGCGGAGGGGTCCCCGGTCCCGCGCGCGGCACCCGCGGGGCTCCCTCCGGAGGCGGAGCCCTGGCCGACGACGGCCCGGGCGATCACGGCGCGGGTGACCTCGGGCGACAGCAGCGCGTCCCCCGCGGCGACGGCGCGCACCGCGTCGGCGAGCTGCTCGGGGCGGGAGTTCTTCAGCAGGAACCCGGCGGCACCCGCCTGCAGCGACTCCAGCAGGTAGTCGTCGCGGTTGAAGGTGGTGAGCACGAGGACGCCGGCCGTGATGTCGGGGTCGGCCGTGATCCGCCGCGTGGCCTCCAGGCCGTCGACGCCCGGCATCTGCACGTCCATGCAGACGACGTCGGGGCGCAGCGCCCGCGCGAGCTCGACCGCCTCGGCGCCGTCGCCGGCCTGCCCGACGACCTCGAGGTCCGGCTGCGCGCCGAGGATCGTGGCGAGCCCCGCGCGCAGCAGCGCCTGGTCGTCGGCGAGCACGACGCGCACCGGCCGGCCCGGGCCGAAGCCGCGGTCCGGGCCGTCGGCCTCCGTCGCGTCGTCGAACCGCACCGCGTCGGCCCCGCTCATCGCGCCCCTCCCGTCCGCGGCCCGAGCGGCACCCGCGCCCGGACCAGGTACCCGCCGCGCCCGCGCGCGCCGGTCTCCAGCGTGCCGCCGTCGGCGGCGACCCGTTCCCGCATGCCGACCAGGCCGAGCCCGCCGGACGTCCCGCGCCGGGCGGCGCGCCGCGCGCCGGTGCCGTCGTCGGTGACCTCGAGCTCGACCGCGTCGGGCTCGTACCGCAGCCGGACGTCCACCCGGGCGCCGGTGCCCGCGTGCTTGCGCACGTTGGTCAGCGCCTCCTGGCAGATCCGGTACAGGTTGAGCGAGGTCAGCGGCGGCACCCGCACGGGCTCGCCGATCACCTGGTACTGCGCCGCGAGCCCGGTGTCCGCGGCCTGCTGCACCAGCTCGGGCAGCCGCTCGACGGACAGCGAGCCGACCGCGGAGGCCGCGTGCGCCTCGGTCCCGGACTCGCGCAGCGTGCTGAGCAGCCCGTGCAGCTCGTCGACGGCCTCGCGCGCGGAGTCCTCGACCTGCTCCAGCGCGGCGGCGGCCTGCTCCGGGTCGGACGCCTGCACCATCCGCGCCGCCGCGGCCTGCACGCCCATCATCGACACGTGGTGCGCGACCGCGTCGTGCAGCTCGCGCGCCAGCCGCAGCCGCTCGATCGCGACGGCCTGCTCCTCGACCCGGCGGCGCTCGCCCACGAGCAGCCGGCCGCGGTACTCGGTGCGGGCCCGCTCGCGGGCGGCGTTCCAGGCGTGCTCGCCGAACCACCAGGCCCCGGCGAAGTACAGGATGTTGGTCAGCAGCTGGATCAGCAGGTAAGCGACGAGCGGGGAGAACGCGCCCGCGTTGGAGAAGCCCTCGATCCCCTCCGGGTCGGTCACCGCCTGGAACATCGCGACCAGCAGCCAGACGAACATCGCGACGACGATCCCCGCGCGCACCCACAGCGCCCGCGCGCGGTTCCGGTCCCACGCGCCGACCGTGTAGAGCGCCATGAACAGTGCGATGTTCGCGAACAGCGTCTCCGGGACCCGCAGCTCGCCCACCAGGACGAACGCCGCCGCGACCACGACCGCCACCACGGCGGGTCGCTGCCGGCGCCACGCGAGCGGTGCGGTCACCGCGAGCACGCACAGGACGGCGACCCAGCCCTCCGCGGGCTCGTCGTACATGCCCGCGGTGCGCCCGAGCGCCAGGCTGAGGATGCCGCCGACCAGCAGGCCCGCGGCCAGCAGCACGTCGTACCGGCGCTGGTCGGGGGTGATCGGCGGCCGGCCCCAGCCCGGGGCGTCGGGGTCGGCGAGCACCTCGGCGGGCGGGACGGCGGGCGCGGCCGGGTCGTCGGCGCGCGCGGGACGCCCCGGGCCCGGGCGCGTCGGATCGGCGTGGTGGGTGACGTCCGGGACGCCGGCCGTGTCGGGGTCGCGGTCGAGCGGCTGCACGGGTGCCACCGTAGCCGGACCCCGCCGGGACCCCCGGGCCGTGACCACGGCGGACGCCCCGTCCCCGGCCGCGGGAACGGCCCGCCCGAGGGTGCGGCCACCGCGTGCCCGGCGATCGCGACCTCCTGCACCCGCGCTCGGCGCCGGGCCGCTCAGCGCGTGATTGTGAACCCGCCCGCGGGCACCGGGACCGCGGCGCCCGGGCCGGCGGCGGCGACCCGGCGGTCGACCCGGCCGTCGGGCAGGTACGCGGCGCCGGAGCCGGCCGCGAGCGCCGGTGCCGACGTGGCGCGGGCCGTCGACCCCGCGTACAGCACGGCGTCGGTCCCCGTCGTGGTGGACCAGCGCGCCGTCGCCACCGCGGGCCGGAGGAGCAGGGCGTCGAGCCGCAGGTCGCCGCCGCCCTCGTTGGTGCAGCGCACGGTGACCACCCCGGCCGCGGGGGCGCCGCCGGGCCGGCCGGCGTCCGGCAGCGGCCGGTCGAGCAGCTGGGGCACCAGGCTCCCGTCGGCCTCGGTGAGCCCGGCCGCACCGGTGCCGCCGTTCTCGGTGCGCCCCAGGCGGGGCCCGTCGACGACCTCCCAGCGCGCCCGCCCGGCCGGGGCGGCGGTCCGCCACACCAGCGGCAGCGCCCACGCGCCCGCCCCGGCCCCGGGCACGTCGAACTCGACCGTCGACCCCGGCGGCACCCGCACGTACCCGCCGCCGACGAGGTTGCCCTCGCCCGTCCACGCGCCCCCGGCGGGCCGGACCACCTCGCAGCCCGCGCCGAGCCGCGCGGCCTCGGCGTCGAGCACCCGGAGGCCGTCGTGCGCGGCGAGGCCGGTGATCGACCGGGCGACCTCCGCGACGTCGGGCCGGGCGTCGAGCAGCTGCATCGCGAGCAGGCCGTGGATCGTCGACTCGGCGCCGGAGTTCCGGTTGACCCGGCCGTCGGTCTCCACGCCGTCGAACGTGACCCCGGTGGCGGGATCGTACACCGGCACCCCGGCCGGGTTCGCACCGAAGAACCAGCCCGCGGCCAGCCCGCCGAGCACCCGCAGGCCCTCGCCGCCGCCCGCGTCGGCCGCCGCCAGCGCCGCCGCGACCCGCCCGTGGGCGCCGTAGGCGATCTGCGCCTCCCCGGGTGCCGGGGTCCAGGCGTTGAACGGTCCGCCGGTCGCGAGGACCAGCGGCGTGAACGTGCCCGCGTCCGCGAGCGCCGCGCGCCGCCAGTCCCGCCGGCCGCGCAGCGCCCCCGCCGCCGCGAGCGCCTCCGGGGCCGCCGCGCCCCAGGCGTGCCAGAACCCGAGCGACCCGGTCCACGGCAGCACGGCGCCGAACGGCCACGGCCGGGTGTCGGGCGACCCCATCGCCGCGATGCCTTCGGCGTACCGGTCGAGCGCGCGGGACAGCTGCCGGTCACGGGGCAGCACCCGCACGGCGGCCACCAGGCCCAGCACCGCCTCCGCGGTGGCGTCCGCGCCGCCGGCGATCAGCCAGCCCGGCAGCGGCACCCCGTCGCTGCGCACCCGCCGCCCGTACCGGGACAGCGACTCCTGCTCGAGCGCGGCGACCGCGAGGTGCAGCCGGTCGAGCAGGAACTGCGCGAACGCCGGGTCGTCGGCCGCGAACGCCGCGTACCCCTCCCCCAGCGCCCAGACGGTGCGCGCGAGCCAGTACGACTCGGCGGAGTTCGACGGGTCGGGCAGCTCGACCGGCTCGGCGCTCGGGTTGAGCGCCCCGTCGGGCTGCTGCCACAGCACCACCCGGCCGGCGTGCGGCCCGGAGTCGTCCTGCAGGTAGGTGAGCGTGCGGAGCAGCTGGTACGCCTGCTCCCGGCTCTCCCCGTCGCCCGCGGCCGCCCAGTCCCGCAGCAGGACGACCGCGGCGCGCGCGATGTCGTCCGCGTTGTACGCGCCCTGGCTCCAGTGCCCCGTGGCCGGGTCGAGGGTGCCGCCGCCGACCCGCCGGAACGTGCCGCCGTCGGCGTCGGCGTAGGTCCACGGGGCCAGCGCCGTGGGTTCCTCCGCGATCCGGTACGTGGTGTGCGCGCCGACGGCCGGCAGCGGCACCGTGTCGAGGAGGAACCGCAGGTGCGCGGGGTTCGCGAGCCTCGGCCCGGGCGGCGCGGTCCCGGCGGCGCGGGCGGTCGTGGCGCCGGTCGCGCCGGTCGCTCCGCTGCCGCCGGTGGCGGCGGTCCCGGGCGCGGCCGCCACCAGCGCGGGCACCGCGGCGGTCGCGGCGAGGAAGGTGCGTCGAGTCGTCATCGTCTCTCGTCCCCCTGGTCGGGTGGTGCGGGTCGGGTGGTGCGGGTCGGGTGGTGCGGGCGCGGGTCAGCCGCGGAGCGACGACCCCCAGGGCCGGGCGGGGTCGTGCACGGCCACCGCGAGCGTCGTGTCCGACTGCCCGTAGTAGGCGAACCACTTCCCGCCGAACTGCACGAGCCCCTCGACGAACGTCACGTTGGACACCAGCCCGTTGAGGTCCTCGAAGGTCTGCGGCCGCAGCCACGGCTCCTGGAGGCGGGCCAGCACCCGGGTGGGCTCGTCGGGGTCGATCGCGATCTGGCCGCACCGGTAGTCGACGTCGACGGTGCCGTCGTCGTGCACGGTGCGGGTGGCGCCGTTGGTGAGCATGACGAGCAGCCCGTTGTCGGTGAGCACGGGCGAGGTGCCGATCTCGACGAGGTCGGCGTCGAAGGACCCGGGCGTCGGCGCGTACATCGGCTCGGTGTCGGGCGTGCCCGGCGTCCAGTGGACCAGGTCGTCGCTGGTGGCCCAGTAGAGGCCGCCCTCGCCGAAGTACATCCACCACCGGCCGTGCATCTTCACCGGCACGATCACGCCCGCCTTCGACCACTCGTGCCCGCGCGGGTCGACGGTGGCGAACGTGTCGAAGCCCGGGAACAGCGGCCCGTGCCGGGTCCAGGTGCGCAGGTCGGTGGACGTCGCGAGGCACAGCCGCGCGGCCTTCCGGTCCCAGCCGGTGTACGTCAGGTAGTAGGTGCCCTCGACGTACGCGATCCGCGGGTCCTCGCAGCCGAACTCCTCGTAGTCCTCCTGCGGGGACAGGATCGGCTCGGCCTCGCGCTCGAAGTGGTAGCCGTCGCGGCTCCGGGCCAGGCCGATGTGCGACACGATGTCGTCGGCGTGCGCCCGGTAGAGCAGCAGCACCTCGTCGTCGACGACCAGCGCCGCCGGGTTGTACAGGTTCGCCGACTCCCACGACCCGCCGCGGGGCCGCAGGATCGGGTTGCCCTCGTAGGGCACGAACGGGCCGAGCGGGAAGGTCGCGCCGGTGAACAGGGTGGTGGCGGTCATGGGTCAGCCCTTCACGGCGGAGCCGAGGTCGGTGGTGCGGAAGTACCGCTGGAACAGGCAGAACAGGGCGACGACCGGGAACGCGAGCGCGCAGGCGCCGGCGAGGATCGCGCCGTTGGGGTTGGCCGCGGTCTGCGACACGTTGGAGATGTAGTTCGCCAGGGACACGGCGAGCGGCTGCAGCGACGCGTCCTTGGTGATGAGGAACGGCCAGAGGAACTCGTTCCACGGCCCGATGAACGTCACGAGCACGACGGTCGCCAGCGCCGGCCGGACCAGCGGCAGGGCGATCGACCGCAGGATGCGCAGCTCGCCGGCGCCGTCGATCCGGGCCGCCTCGAACATCTCCCGCGGCAGCGCCCGGAAGAACTGGGCGAAGATGAACACCGCCGTGGTGTTGATCGCGAACGGCAGGATCATGCCGAGGTACGTGTCGCCCAGGCCGTAGCCGCGGGTGATCTGCACGTACAGCGGGATCATCAGCAGCTGGAACGGCACCATCTGCACCAGCAGCATGAGCACCCAGGTCAGCCGCCGCCCGGGGAACTGCAGCCGCGCCACCGCGTACCCGGCGAGCGTGCCGAGCACCACGGTGCCGAGCAGCACGCCCGCGGTGAACACCAGCGAGTTGACCAGCGACCCGGCCAGGTCGATCCGCGAGTCGATCTGCGCGAAGTTCTGCGTCGTCCACCCCGAGGTCGGCACCAGCCGGTCGGGGGTGTTGGTCGGGCTCTCCTGGAACGCCCCGACCACCATGAAGTAGAAGGGGAAGGCGAACACCAGCGCGGCCGCCGCCAGGAGCACCTGGCGCGCCACGGCACCGCCACGTCGTCGTCGCATGTCACCGCTCCCGGTTCAGTCGCTGCGCGGCCAGGGACAGCAGGCCGACGACGATCACGAGCACCATCCCGATGGCCGCCGCGACGTCGGGGTTCTGCTGCTGGATGCCGCGCTGGTAGATGAGCAGCACGGGCGTCACGGACGCCCCGTCGGGGCCGCCGCCGCCGGTGAGCAGGTACGGCTCCGTGAACAGGTTGGTGCCGGTGATGATCGCCAGGACCAGCACGAGCGTCGTCGCCGCCCGGACCCCGGGCACCGTCACGTTGAGGAACCGCTGCACCCCGCCGGCCCCGTCGGTCTCGGCCGACTCGTACAGCTCCCGGGGCACGTTCTGCAGCGCCGCGAGGTACAGCAGCACGTAGAACCCGAGCTGCTTCCACGTGACGTACAGGGCGATCGTCGGCATGGCGAGGGCCTTGTTCGCGAGCCAGGACGGGTCCGGCGCCAGCGGCCCCAGGACCGCGTTGACCAGGCCGTTCGACGAGAACAGCAGCATCCACACCCCGACCAGGGACACGCTCGCCGTCAGGTACGGCACGTAGTACGCGACCCGGTACGCCGCCGCCCACCGCACCCCGGCGTTCAGCGCGGACGCCAGCACCAGCGCGAGGCCGACGGTCAGCGGCACGTTGATCACCAGGAACACCGCGGTGTTCCGGAACGAGGCGAGCACCTGCGGGTCGGTCAGCACCGCCTGGAAGTTGTCGAACCCGACGAACGGCTTCGGCACCTCGACGCCCGGCGCCGTGAAGAAGTAGTCGTGGAACGCCATGTACGCCGAGAACCCGAGCGGGTAGGCGAACACCACCAGCACGAACACCAGGTAGGGCGCCGCGAACAGGGTGCCGAGCGGCTGGCCGCCCCACCACCACCGCCGGCCGCGGCCCCGGGGCGCGGGCGCCGGGGCGCGGCCGGTGCCCGCGCCCGGCCCCGCGCCCGGCGCCGCCCCCGCGCCCGCCGTCACCGTGGACACGTCAGCCCTGCACCAGGTCGTCGATCTTCGACGCCGCGGTGCTGAGGAAGTCGTCCACCGACGTGCTCTGGAAGATGACCGCCGACGTGTACGCCTCCCGGAACGTCTGCCAGGCCTCGATCGAGTTCGGGATGCTCGGCACGTCGCCGGTGCGGGCGGCCTGGTCCGCGAACACCTCGTACTCGGGGTGCTCGGCGAAGTAGTCCGGGTACGTCGCCGCGAGGTCCTGGCGCAGCGGCATCTGGCCGGTGGCCTCGAGCAGCGCGCCGTCGCTCTCCTCGCTGGTGGAGTACGTGAGGAACTCCCACGCCGTGCCCTGGTTCTCGCAGGACGTGAACATCGAGACGTTCTTGGAGTCGGCGAACGTCGTCACGTCCTCGCGGCCGTCGGAGGTCGGCACCGGCATGAACCCGACGTCGACGCTGTCCTTGTAGGACGCGATGGCCCACGGGCCGGCCATCTGCATCGCGGTCTGGCCGGACACCATCGCGTCGTCGGTGGCGGCCTCCTGCGGTGCGAGGCCGTCGGCGTAGATCGACGCCCAGAAGTCGGCGACGGCCTTGCCCTCCTCGTCGTCGAAGGTGGCCTTGCCGTCCTCGACCAGCGCGGTGCCGTCGGTCTCGGCCAGGTACACCGGGTAGAAGTCGAACCACGGCTGGTAGAAGTCGTTGGTCGGCGACGGCCAGATCGCGCTGGGCGCCGCCCCGGAGTCGACGATCTGCTGCGCCCCGGCCAGGAAGTCGTCGAACGTCGCCATGCCGGGGTTCTCCGGGTCCAGCCCGGCCTGGGCGAACAGCGCCTTGTTGTACATGACCATGACCGGGTTCGACTTCCACGGCAGCTGGTAGTAGCCGCCGTCGGTCTCGTAGACGGACACGCCGTCGCCGCCGCGCCCGGAGATGTAGTCGGCACCGTCGTCGAACGTCGTCAGGTCGACCAGCCCGCCCTGCCGCACCCAGCCGGGGACGGCCGCGCTGGAGATGTTGTAGACCAGGCACGGGGCCGTGCCGGCGGTGATGGCGGCCGTGATGGCCTCCTCGGAGGACGAGCCGGCCGGGATCTCCTGGGCCGTCACCTGCTCGTCGGGGTGGTCGGCGTTCCAGGCGTCGACGACGTCCTGGCCCCAGCCGACCTCCTGCTCGTTGTTCGACAGCCAGACGGTGATGGGCCCGGTGGCGCCGGTGGCGTCTCCGGACCCGCCGCCGTCGCCGGACCCGTTCGAGCAGGCGGCGGTGGCGAGGGCGACGGCGCCCAGCAGCGCGGCGGTGCGGATGTACCTCATGGAAGCTCCTCCTCGAGCACGTCAGGGGTGTGGTGCGTCGGCGCGGGGGCGTCGGTGCTCCCGCGCAGCTGCAGGGCGGTGCAGTCGACCGTGACGGACCGCGGCCCGTCGCCGGCCAGGTCGGACAGCAGCCGGGTGGTGGCGACCCGGCCGCGGCGGGCGGGGTCGGTGGACACGCTGGTGAGCGGCGGGCTCAGGTGCGCGGACAGGTGGTCGTCGTCGAACCCGGCCACGGCGAGCTCCTCCGGCACCCGGACGCCGCGGCTCTGCGCGTAGGACATCCCGGCGATCGCCATCGTGTCGTTCGCGTACAGGATCGCGGTGGGCCGGTCGCGCAGCGCGAGCAGCTCGGCGGTGTGCGCGCGCCCGCTGCCCGCGGTGAAGTCGCCCTCCCGCACGAGCTCCCGCGAGCCGACGGCCCGGACGAACGCGCGTGCCCGGGCGTACGAGTGCACGTAGCCGAGCGGGCCGGCGACGTGCGCGATCCGGGTGTGGCCGCGGGCGCGCAGGTGCGCGACCAGCTGCTCCACCGGGGCGGCGTCGTCGGTGCGGACGCAGGACAGCCGGGTCGGGCCGTCGTACGCGCCGAGCAGCACCGCCGGCAGGCCGAGGCCGGCCAGGAACGGCACCCGCCAGTCGTCGCGGTGCAGGTCGAGCGCGATGACGCCGTCCGCCCGCCCCGCGGCCATCGCCTGGTAGGCCCGCTCCTCCGCGCCCCTGCTGCCGACGACCTGGAGCACCAGCGCGACCTCGCGCTCGGCGAGCGTCTGCTCGACGCCCGCGATGAACGCGGGGAAGAACGTGTCGGACGCGAGGATCGCCGGGTCCCGGCGCAGCACGACGCCGATCGCGTTGGCCCGGCGGGCCGCGAGCGCGCGGGCGCTGCTGCTGGGCACCCAGCGCAGCTCCTCCGCCGCGGCGAACACCCGCGCCTTCGTGGCCGCCGAGATGGGCCGGTGGCCGCTGTACGCGTGGGACACGGTCGCCTTCGTCACGCCGGCGGCCCGGGCGACGTCGGAGATCGTCGGTCGGCTCATGCTCACCTCCTCGTGCAGCACGTCCTCCCGACCGTAAAAGCGGTTTGACGATCGAGCCAACCGGTTTGACGACGGCCGGCGCGCCCTACGCTTGCCCGATGGCCCACCTGCTCGGCGGCGAAGCGCTGCACCTGTCCTTCCCGACCAAGAACGTCTTCGACTCGGTGACCGTGGGCCTCAACGAGGGCGACCGGGTGGGGGTCGTCGGCCGCAACGGCGACGGCAAGTCCTCGCTGCTCGCGCTGCTGGCCGGCCGGCTCACCCCGGACTCGGGGCGCGTGACCGTCCGCGGCGGCGTGCGGATCGGCGTGCTGGACCAGACCGACACCCTCGACCCCGCGCTGACCGTCGGAGCCTCCGTCGTCGGCGACCGCGCCGAGCACGAGTGGGCCGGCGACCCGAAGGTCCGCGACGTCGTCTCCGGCCTGGTCGGCGACCTGCCGTGGGACAAGCTCGTCGGCGACCTGTCCGGCGGGCAGCGGCGCCGCGTCGCGCTCGCCGCCCTGCTGGCCGGCGACGACGACGTGCTCATGCTCGACGAGCCGACCAACCACCTCGACGTCGAGGCGGTCACCTGGCTCGCCCGGCACCTCAACCGCCGCTGGTCGTCGAACGCGGGCGGCCTGCTCGTCGTCACCCACGACCGCTGGTTCCTCGACGAGGTGTGCACCGCGACCTGGGAGGTGCACGACGGGATCGTCGAGCCGTTCGAGGGCGGGTACGCCGCGTACGTGCTGCAGCGCGTCGAGCGCGACCGGATGGCCGCGGCGACCGAGGCCAAGCGGCAGAACCTCATGCGCAAGGAGCTCGCCTGGCTGCGCCGCGGCGCCCCGGCCCGCACCTCGAAGCCGAAGTTCCGCATCGAGGCCGCGAACCAGCTCATCGAGGACGTGCCGCCGCCCCGCAACTCCGTCGAGCTGTCCCAGATGGCCACCGCGCGCCTCGGCAAGGACGTCGTCGACATCGAGGACGTGTCCGTGGCGTACGGCGCCCACGAGGTGCTGCGCGACGTGACCTGGCGGATCGCGCCGGGCGAGCGCACGGGCGTGCTCGGCGTGAACGGCGCCGGCAAGTCGACGCTGCTCGGCCTGGTGACGGGCGCCGTCGCGCCGACGACCGGCCGGGTCAAGCGCGGCAAGACGATCCGGGTCGCCACCCTCACGCAGGAGCTGGCCGAGCTCGCCGACATCGCCGAGACGCGGGTCAACGACGTCATCGCCCGGTACCGGACCTCCTACGTCGCCGGCGGCAAGGAGATGACCCCGGGCCAGCTGCTCGAGCGGCTCGGGTTCACCGCGGTCCAGCTCCAGACGCCGGTCAAGGACCTCTCCGGCGGCCAGCGCCGGCGGCTGCAGCTGCTGCTGATCCTGCTCGACGAGCCGAACGTGCTGGTCCTCGACGAGCCGTCGAACGACCTGGACACCGACATGCTCGCGGCGATGGAGGACCTGCTCGACACCTGGCCGGGCACGCTGCTGGTGGTCTCCCACGACCGGTACCTGCTGGAGCGGGTCACCGACCAGCAGTACGCGGTGCTCGACGGGCACTTCCGGCACGTGCCGGGCGGCGTGGACGAGTACCTGCGGCTGCTGGAGCGGTCGCGGGCGGGCGCGGGCTCCGTCGCGACCGGGGCGCCCACCGAGTCGTCGGGCGCCGTGGGCGGCGAGGTCGCGCCGTCGGGGCTGGACGGGGCGGAGCTGCGCGCCGCCAAGAAGGAGCTCGGCGCGCTCGACCGGCGGATCTCCAAGCTCACCGGCCAGATCGAGGCGCTGGAGAAGAAGATGGCCGAGCACGACCCCGCCGACTACGTGGGCCTGACGGCGCTCGGGAAGGACAAGGCGGCGCTCGAGGCCGAGATCGGCGAGGTCGAGGAGAAGTGGATGGCGCTGGCGGAGGCCGTGGAGGGCTGACCGCCGGGCAGGAGGCGGTCGCCGCACACCGGGGTGACGCCGGGGAGCGCGCCGTGAGCGGGTGCCGAGTCCTCCACAAGCACGGAGAGGCGTGTCGTCCCCAGGACGGCGCACGGGGACGGGAGCGCTGCCGCGCGGGCCGTCCTAGCGTCGGCCGCATGACGGGGACCGGCTGGCTCGGGGCGCTGTCGCTCCTGGGCCCGGTGGCCACGGGGGCGGCGGCGATGGTGGCGCTCGTCGTGGGGATCGCGACGATCCGGCAGCGCGACCGCGCGGACCGGCGGGAGCAGTGGTGGCGGCGGGCCGAGTGGGCGCTGGGCCTGACGCTGTCGGACGACCGGGAGCAGATGAGCCAGGGCTACGCCGTGCTCGCGTTCCTGGCGCGGAGCGACCTCGCCACGCGGGACGAGCGGGGCCTGCTCGCTTCGCTCGAGAAAGTGGGGTTGAAGGCGCAGCCGTGGCCGGATCACGATGGCAGCAGACCAGGGCGGCGCCGTGACGACGACGAAGAGGTGTGCGATGGACCCGATCGAGCAGGAGATCGAAGACCGGATCCGGAGGCGTGAGGCGGCCCGGCAGCACCCCCAGGTCCAGCGATCGATCGCGGAGCTGCGGCTCGCGCTCGACGAGCGCGAGGGCCGCGAGACCCCCCAGTGGATCCGCGACCTCGCGGAGCAGCCGCTCCTGCCTGACGGACGCTGACGCGCGCGTCACCCGATCGGGGGTACGGTCCCGCCCACCCCCGACCCGGAAGGACGCCCGTGCCCGAGCCCACCGCACCGGCCGCCGCTGCCGCCACGCCGCACGCCCCCGAGGACCACCTCCAGCGCGGCCTCAGCAACCGGCACATCCAGCTCATCGCGATCGGCGGCGCCATCGGCACCGGCCTGTTCCTGGGCTCCGGCCGGACGATCTCCCTGGCCGGACCGTCCGTCCTGCTGGTCTACGCGGTCATCGGCTTCATGCTGTTCTTCGTCATGCGCGCCATGGGCGAGATGCTGCTGTCGAACCTGGAGTACAAGTCGTTCCGGGACATGGCGGCGGACGTCCTGGGGCCGTGGGCAGGCTTCCTCACCGGCTGGACGTACTGGTTCTGCTGGATCGTCACGGGGATCGCCGACGTGGTCGCGGTGTCCGGGTACGTGGCGTTCTGGGCGCCCGACCTGCCGCGCTGGCTGCCCGCGCTGGCCCTCGTCGCCCTGCTGCTCGCGCTCAACCTGGTCGCGGTCCGGCTGTTCGGCGAGCTGGAGTTCTGGTTCGCGATCGTCAAGATCGTCGCCATCGTCGGGCTGATCGCGGTCGGCGTCGTGCTGATCTCGATCGGCTTCCAGGGCGCCGACGGCGTCACCGCGTCGCTGAGCCACCTGTACAGCGACGGCGGGTTCTTCCCGCACGGGTTCACCGGCTTCCTCGCAGGGTTCCAGATCGCGATCTTCGCGTTCGTCGGCATCGAGCTGGTCGGCACCACCGCCGCGGAGACCCGCGACCCCGCCCGCACGCTCCCCCGCGCGATCAACGCCATCCCGGTGCGCGTGCTGCTGTTCTACCTGGGCGCGCTCGTCGTGATCATGGCGGTGACCCCGTGGCGGAGCATCGACCCGGGCGAGAGCCCGTTCGTGGCGATGTTCGCGCTGGCGGGGCTGCCCGCGGCCGCCGGGATCATCAACCTGGTCGTCCTCACCTCGGCCGCGTCGTCGGCGAACAGCGGCATCTTCTCGACGTCGCGGATGCTCTACGGCCTGGCGGAGGACCGGGAGGCGCCGCGCTCGTTCGGGCGGCTGTCGGCCCGGCACGTCCCCGCCCGCGGCCTGGCGTTCTCCTGCGCGTGCCTGCTGCCGGGCGTCGTCCTGCTGTACGCCGGGCGCTCCGTGATCGAGGCGTTCACGCTGGTGACGACCGTCGCGACGCTGCTGTTCATCGTCGTGTGGACCGTCATCCTCGTGTCGTACCTGGTGTACCGGCGCCGCTCGCCCGAGCTGCACGCGGCGTCCGCGTTCCGGATGCCGGGCGGCCGGGTCATGTGCGGGGTCGTGCTGGCGTTCTTCGCGGCGATGGTCGTCGTGCTGGCGCTCGACCCCGACACCCGGGCGGCGCTGCTCGTGATGCCGGTGTGGTTCGGGGTGCTGGCGATCGCCTGGGTCGTGCTGCGCCGCCGGGGCGTGGTCGGCCCCGCCGCCCGCGCCGCGCACCCGACCCGGCCCGCCGCGGCGGGCGACGCCGGCGACGACGCCGCCGGTGAGACCGGTCGCGAGCCGGCCCGCGCGGCTCACTAGGATCGACGCCATGTCCCGCATCCTCAGCGCTGTCGCCTGGCCCTACGCCAACGGCCCGCGCCACATCGGCCACGTCGCCGGCTTCGGCGTCCCCTCCGACGTGTTCAGCCGCTACATGCGCATGGCGGGGCACGACGTCCTCATGGTGTCCGGCACCGACGAGCACGGGACGCCGATCCTCGTGCAGGCCGAGCAGGAGGGCGTCAGCCCCCAGGAGCTCGCCGACCGGTACAACCGCGTCATCGTCGAGGACCTGACGCAGCTGGGCCTCAGCTACGACCTGTTCACCCGCACCACGACCCGCAACCACTACGCGGTGGTGCAGGAGATGTTCCGCACGGTGCACAAGAACGGGTACATGGTCGAGCAGACGACCATGAACGCGATCAGCCCGTCGACCGGCCGCACGCTGCCGGACCGGTACATCGAGGGCACCTGCCCGATCTGCGGCTACGACGGCGCCCGCGGCGACCAGTGCGACAACTGCGGCAACCAGCTCGACGCGATCGACCTGAAGAACCCGCGGAGCCGCATCAACGGCGAGACCCCGAAGTTCGTCGAGTCGAACCACTTCTTCCTCGACCTGCCGGCGTTCGTCGACGCGCTCGGCGACTGGCTGCGCACCCGCACCGAGTGGCGGCCGAACGTCCTGAAGTTCTCGCTGAACCTGCTGGACGACGTGCGCCCGCGCGCCATGTCCCGGGACATCGACTGGGGCATCCCGATCCCGCTGGAGGGCTGGGAGGACAACCCGTCCAAGCGGCTCTACGTGTGGTTCGACGCGGTGATCGGCTACCTGTCCGCGTCGATCGAGTGGGCCCGCCGGTCGGGCGACCCCGAGGCGTGGCGGCAGTTCTGGACCGATCCCGAGTCGCTGTCCTACTACTTCATGGGCAAGGACAACATCACCTTCCACTCGCAGATCTGGCCGGCCGAGCTGCTCGGCTACGCGGGGGGCGGGTCGAAGGGCGGCGAGCCCGGCGTCTACGGGACGCTCAACCTGCCGACCGAGGTCGTCTCGTCGGAGTTCCTCACGATGGAGGGCAAGCAGTTCTCCTCGTCGCGCGGCGTGGTGATCTACGTCCGCGACATGCTGAGCCGGTACCAGCCGGACGCGCTGCGGTACTACATCTCGACCGCGGGCCCGGAGAGCCAGGACGCCGACTTCACCTGGGCCGACTTCAAGCGCCGCACCAACGACGAGCTCGTCGCGGGCTGGGGCAACCTGGTGAACCGCACGGCGAGCATGATCCACAAGAACGTCGGCGCGATCCCGGAGCCCGGCCCGCGCACGACCGTCGACGAGGACCTGCTCGCGACCACCACGACCGCGTTCGGCCGGGTCGGCGAGCTCATCGGCACGCACCGGCACCGCGCGGCGATCGGCGAGGCGATGCGGGTGGTCGGCGAGGCCAACCGGTACATCTCCGAGACCGAGCCGTGGAAGCTGAAGAACGACCCGGAGCGCCTCGGCACCGTGCTGCACACCGCGGCGCAGGCCGTGAGCGACTGCAACACCCTGCTGTCGCCGTTCCTGCCGCACTCCGCGCAGGCGGTGCACGAGGCCCTGGGCGGCACCGGCACGTTCTCCCCGCTCCCCCGGATCGACGAGGTCACCGACCTCGACGACGCGTCCAGGCACTACCCCGTCATCACCGGCGACTACCGGCTCGGCGAGACCGTCCCCGCCTGGCGGCCGCGCGCGGTGGTGCCGGGCACCCCGGTCGGCAAGCCGACGCCGGTGTTCACCAAGCTCGACGACGACGTCGTCGAGACCGAGCTCGACCGCCTCCGCCAGGGCTGAGGTGGCGCGCAGCCGCAACCGGCCCACCGGCTGGGCCCCCTCGCCGGAGCCGCTGCCCGTCGCCGTCGTCGACGACCACACCCACCTCGAGTCGGTGCTGGGCGTCGTGGCGGCGGCGGGCGCGGACGCGGGCGACGAGCCGGCGCCGGCCACGCTGGACGACCACCTGGACCGGGCCGCCGCCGTCGGCGTGCCGCGGATGGTCCAGGTCGGCTGCGACCTGGACGCGGTGGCGTGGACCGACGCGGTGCTGCGCGTCGACGCCGACCCGGACGCGGACCCGGCGACCGCCCCGGCGCCGCTGCGCCCCGGCCGGCGCGCGCTGCTCGGCGCCGTCGCGATCCACCCGAACGAGGCGGTGCTGCACGCCGGCGTGCACGAGGTCGCCCCGGACGGCCTGGAGCCCGACCCGCAGCCGCGGCACGACGCGTCCCTCGACGAGGCGCTGGCCCGGGTGGCCGCCGTCGCCCGGGCCAACGACCGGGTGCGGGCCGTCGGCGAGACCGGGCTGGACTTCTTCCGCGCCGGGCCCCGCGGCCGGGAGGTGCAGCGGGAGGCGTTCCGCGCGCACGTCGCGCTCGCCAAGGAGCTCGGGCTCGCGCTGCAGATCCACGACCGCGACGCGCACGACGACGTCGTCGACGTCCTGCTCCGCGACGGCGCTCCCGAGCGGACGGTGTTCCACTGCTTCTCCGGCGGCCCGGCGCTCGCCGAGGTGTGCGCGCGCGAGGGCTGGTACGCGTCGTTCGCCGGCCCGATCACCTACGGCGCGAACGACGACCTCCGCGCGGCGCTGCGGCTGCTGCCCCTCGACCTGCTGCTGGTCGAGACCGACGCGCCCTACCTCACCGCGCACCCGCTGCGCGGCCGCCCGAACGCCCCGTACCTGGTCCCGCACTCGGTCCGGCGCCTGGCGGCGGAGCGCGATCTCGACCTCGCCGACGCGTGCGCGGCCCTGGCGGCCACCTCGGAGCGCGTGTACGGCACCTGGTGAACCGGCCCGCGACCCCCGCCCGGAGGGGTGATCGCGCGGATCCTGGGTTCCCCTCACGGTCACGAATCGGTTACGGTCGGGAGGCCGTACCGGCGTGAGTCCCTCCCTCCCGCCGACCCGACCCGCTGGAGCCCCCCGCGTGCCTGCGCCCGAGACCCCCGTCGTCCCCCCGTCGAGCACCACCCACCGCACCGACCGCCGCGCCCGCGCGCTCCGGTACGGCGCGCAGGGCCTCGCGCTCGCGCTGGTGGCCGGCGCGACGACCGCATTCGTCGGGCTGCACAAGACCGTGACGGTCGAGGTGGACGGCACGGCCGTCGAGGTCAGCGCGTTCGGCCGCACCGTCGGCCAGGTGCTCGCCGCCGGCGACATCGAGGTGGGCGACCGCGACCTGGTCGCCCCGGGCCTCGGCGAGCCCGTCGGCGACGGCGCGCAGATCGTCGTCCGGCACGGCCGGGAGATCGACGTCCAGGTCGACGGCCAGGACCGCACCGTCTGGACCACCGCGCTCACGGTCGGCGAGGCCGTCGAGGGGCTTGGCCTCCGCGACGACGAGACGCTGCTGTCCGCGTCCCGGTCGGCGGGCCTGGAGCGCGGCGACGTCCTGCGGGTGTCGACGCAGAAGACCATCCACCTCGCCGTCGACGGCCAGGTGATCGACGGGCTGACCAGCGGCGGGACCGTCCGGGACGCGCTGCGCGACATCGGCCTCGTGCTGAACGAGGGCGACCGGGTGTCCGTCCCCCTGGACGCGACCGCGACGGACGGCCTCGTGGTCATGGTGACCCGCGCGGCGACGTCCGGCGAGACGGTCACCGAGGCGGTGCCGTTCGAGGAGCAGGAGGTCGAGGACCCCACGCTCGCCAAGGGCACCCGCAAGGTCGCGACGGCCGGGCGCGCCGGCGTGCGCACCACCACCTACAGCACGGCGAGCGTCGGCGGCGCCGTGGTCGACCGCCAGGTCGTCGCGTCGACCGTCACCGTCGAGCCCGTGACCCAGGTCGTCAAGGTCGGCACCATGGAGGTGGCGACCGGCGTCGACATCACCGTCTCGCCGGGCAGCGCCCAGGAGATCGGCAAGCAGCTCGCCGCCGCGCGCGGGTGGGGCGACGACCAGTTCGCCTGCCTGCTGCAGCTCTGGAACAAGGAGAGCGGCTGGCGGGTGAACGCCGAGAACCGGTCCTCCGGCGCCTACGGCATCCCGCAGGCCCTGCCGGGCTCGAAGATGGCGACCGTCGCCGCCGACTGGCGCACCAACCCCGCGACCCAGATCACCTGGGGCCTGAACTACATCGGCGGCCGGTACTCCACCCCGTGCGGTGCGTGGTCGGCGTCGCAGGCCAAGGGCTGGTACTGACGCCTCGCCCGGCCCGCTCCCGCCGGCGCGTCCGTCGGTCCGGCACGCTCGCTGAGCGTCGGCTGAGCACCCGCTGAGCGCCGTGGTCAGCGTGGCGCCCACCAGCACCGACGCGGCGACCACTTGGCACATGGTCACGAATGGGTTACGGTCGCGTGTCGCTCGTGACAGACCGGGGCCCTCCCCCCGCGAGCGCACCCGCGCAGCAGTGCGCGGGGCATGACCGCCGGATCGGGGATCCGGGACCGCCGGTGCGGCACCTCCCTCCAGGGGCCGCGGCAGCCGCGGGGCCGACACGGCCCGGGGCACCGGCGGACGACGCCCACGTGCGCCGCACCCGCCCCCCGTGCCCGGGACCGCCGTCGTCTGGAACCACGTGACCTCCCTCCTCCGTCGCGCCCGCGCGCGCCTCGCCGCCACGCCCTCCGCCCTCCGCACCCGCGTCGTCCGAAACACGGACCCCGGGTCCGCCGGCACCGAGCCCGACGGCGACCGCCGGTCGCGCCGGGGTCGCGTGCGCCTCATCGGTGCCGCGACCGCCGTGGTCGTGCTCGCCACCGGCGGCGTCGCCGTCGCGGATGCCCACAAGACCGTGACCCTCGACGTCGACGGGGTCACCACGACCGTGTCGACGTTCTCCGGCAGCGTCGACGGCCTGCTGGCCGAGCAGAAGCTCGAGCTCGGCTCCCGCGACTCCGTCACCCCCTCCGGCGCGCTCCAGGACGGCGTCGACGTCGTCGTCCGGCACGCCCACCAGGTGACCATCAGCGCCGACGGCGCCGAGCAGACGGTCTGGACGACCGCGCTCACCGCCGACGAGGCGCTCACCATGCTCGCCACCCGCGGCGACGACGTCCGCCTGGTCGCGTCCCGCTCGGCCGCGGGCGGCCGCCCGGACCTGTCGCTCGACCTCACCCTCGACGGCGCCGCCGCGGTGCAGATCGACGGTGCGACGCACGCGGTCCCCGACGGCAGCACCACGGTGGCGGAGGCGCTCGACGCCCTCGGCGTCACGCTCCAGCCGCTCGACCGGGTCAGCGTGCAGCGCGCCGGCGACACCGTGACGGTCGTCGTCAACCGCGTCGTGATCCAGGACGTCACCACCACGCACGAGGTGCCGTTCAACGCCGTCGAGCAGAACGACGCGTCGCTGTACGTCGGCGACTCCAAGGTCACCACGGCCGGCGTCGTCGGCGTGCGCACCGTCGTCGACCGCGTGACCACCGTCGACGGCCAGGAGACCGGCCGCGAGACGCTGTCCGACGCGGTGACCCAGGCGCCCGTCGACCAGGTGACCAACGTCGGCACCAAGAAGAAGCCGGTCGCCACCACGCCGAAGGCGACGTCCTCGTCGTCCGCCGCGGCGTCCGCCGGCACCCCGGCGGTCGGCGGCGGCGACGCGGCCGGCCTGAACTGGGCCGCGCTGGCCGCGTGCGAGTCGGGCGGCAACCCGTCGATCGTCTCGGCGTCCGGCAAGTACCACGGGCTGTACCAGTTCTCCGTCGCCACGTGGAACGCCGTCGGCGGCTCCGGGCTCCCCTCGCAGGCCTCGGCCGACGAGCAGACCGCCCGCGCGCAGATGCTGTACAACCGCTCCGGCGCCGGCCAGTGGCCGGTCTGCGGGTCGCGCCTGTTCAGCTGACGCCGCACCCGCGGGCAGCCGGGTAGGCTCGCCCGCATGTCCTCCAGCACCGGCCCCGTCGCACCCGCGGCGGGGCCGTTGCTCGGTCCGGCCGAGATCCGTGCCCTCGCCGAGCGCGCCGGCATCCGCCCCACCAAGACCCTCGGGCAGAACTTCGTCCTCGACGGCGGCACCGTCCGCAAGATCGTCCGGCAGGCCGACGTGGTCGCCGGCGAGCGGGTGGTCGAGGTCG
The DNA here is from genome assembly GCF_058792015.1 of Cellulomonas sp. EB106-03-03-XG116. Classification (NCBI taxonomy): domain Bacteria; kingdom Bacillati; phylum Actinomycetota; class Actinomycetes; order Micrococcales; family Cellulomonadaceae; genus Cellulomonas; species Cellulomonas sp. EB106-03-03-XG116. The sequence continues at coordinate 186,843 of NZ_JBYTEP010000001.1, read as the reverse complement.
GCCCGGGGCTCGGCTCGCTGACGCTCGGCCTGCTCGAGGCGGGCGCCGACGTGGTGGCCGTCGAGATCGACCCCGTGCTCGCGGGCCTGCTGCCGGACACCGTGCGCCGCCACGTCCCCGGCGCGGTCGTCGACACCGTCGACCTGCCGGACGTGCCCGTGCCCGCCGCGGGCGCGCCCGACCCCGGCCCCCCGCCGCACCCGTCGCTCACGGTCGTCCGCGGCGACGCGCTCGACGTGCGCGCCCTGCCCGGCCGCGCGCCGACCGCCCTGGTCGCGAACCTGCCGTACAACGTGTCGGTGCCCGTGCTGCTCACGTTCCTCGAGCACTTCCCGTCCCTCGAGCGCGTGCTCGTCATGGTGCAGGCCGAGGTCGCCGACCGGGTCGCCGCCCCGCCCGGCAGCCGCACCTACGGCGTGCCGTCCGTCAAGGCCGCCTGGTACGCCTCCGCCCGCCGCACCGCGACCGTCGGCCGCTCGGTGTTCTGGCCCGTGCCGAACGTCGACTCCGCGCTCGTCCGCCTCGACCGCCGCGAGCCCCCGGCCACCACCGCGACCCGCGAGCAGGTGTTCGCGGTCGTGGACGCGGCGTTCGCGCAGCGGCGCAAGATGCTGCGCTCCGCCCTGGCGACCCTCGCCGGCGGCAGCGAGGCGGCCACCCGCGCCATCGAGGCCGCCGGGGTCGACCCGCAGGCCCGCGGCGAGGCGCTCGACGTCCTCGCGCTCGCCCGCGTCGCCGAGCAGCTGCACGCGCCCGCGGCGGGCTGACCTCGCCCGACGTCGCCCGCGTCCGCGCCGCTGTCGCGGGCCCGCCCGTCGCCGCCGGGACGCGCCGGACGCGCCCGGACCTGGCACAGTGGTCCCCGTGACCGACCTGCGCCTCGCCCCCCGCACCGGCCGTGAGGTCCGCGTCCGGGCGCCCGGCAAGGTGAACCTGTCGCTCCGCGTCGGCCCGCGCCGCCCCGACGGCTACCACCCGCTGGCCACCGTCTTCCAGGCCGTGTCCGTCTACGAGGACGTCGTGGCCTCCGCGTCCCCGGACCTGCGGCTCACCGTCTCCGGCCCGCAGGCCGACCTGGTCCCGACCGACGCGAGCAACCTCGCCCTCCGCGCCGCCCGCGCGCTCGCCACCCGCACCGGGATCGACGAGGGCGTGCACCTGCACCTGCACAAGGGCGTCCCGGTCGCCGGCGGGATGGCGGGCGGCTCCGCCGACGCCGCCGCCGCGCTGCTCGCCTGCGACGCCTTCTGGGGCACGGCGCTGAGCCGCGAGGAGCTCCACGAGATCGCCGCCGAGCTCGGCTCGGACGTCCCGTTCCTGCTGATGGGCCAGACCGCCGTCGGCTCCGGCCGCGGCGACCTGCTCACCGCGGCCCTGAGCCGCGGCGAGTACCACTGGGCGTTCGGCGTGCGCGACGAGGGCCTCTCCACGCCCCGGGTCTACGAGGAGTTCGACCGGCTCGCCGCCGGCCGGGACGGGCTGGACTCCGACGGGGACGTCGCGCTGCTGCAGGCGCTGCGGGCCGGCGACGCCCCCGCGCTCGGCGCGCTGCTGCACAACGACCTGCAGGACGCGGCGGTCGAGCTGGCACCCGGCCTGGTCGAGACGCTGGCGGTCGCCGAGGACGCCGGCGCGCTCGGCGTGGTCGTCTCCGGCTCCGGCCCCACCGTGGCCGCGCTGGCCCGCAGCCGGCAGCACGCGCTCGTCATCGCGGCGGCGATGACCGCGGCGGGCGTGGCCGACTCCGTGCTCACCGCGTCCGGGCCGGTGCCGGGTGCGCGGCTCGTCGCGGGGTCGGACGTCCTCTAGCTCGGAGGGGGCGGGTCCGCGGAGACGCGTCCGCCGCGTCGCGCCGCTCGACGCGCGGAGAGGCGCCAGTGCAGGCGCGTCGCCTCGGCGCAGGCGCGTCGCCTCAGCGCCGACATCGTCTCGGCGCTGACGTGCGGCGTCAGTCCTCACGTGGCGTCAATAGGGCGGGAGGTCGTCGTCGTTGTCGCCGGGCGGGGATGCGTCCGGCACGGCCCTGGGCGTGGGTGGGTCCCACGCGGCGCCGGGCGCGGGCGGGTCTGGCGGGGTGTCGGGTGTGGCTGTGCGCAGGCGGCGGGGTCCGGTGAGGTGCTGGGTGGGGTGGTCGGTGCCGGGGCGGGTGCGGTAGCGGTGGCCGGTGGGGTCGGTCCACTCGTGGACGCCGGGTTCGGGTTGGTGCAGGGCGAACCGGGCGTGGTGCTTGGCGTGGTGGTGGCGGGGGCAGGTGGGGCCGAGGTTGGTGTGGCTGGTGGGGCCTGGGGGGTGGGGGTCGTCGGGTGCGGGTGACCAGTCCATGGTGTGGTCGAGGTCGCAGTGGTGGGCGGGCACGGGGCAGCCGGGGAAGGTGCAGGTGCGGTCGCGGTGCCGGACGTGGTCGGCGAGGGCTGCTGGTGGTCGGTAGGTGGTGCGGCCGACGTCCAGGACGGTGCCGGACAGGTCGTCGGTGACCAGTCGCCGCCAGACTCCGCCCTGGGCCAGGGCGCGGGCGGTGGTGGCGTCGATCGGGCCGTACCCGGCGAGGTCGGCGGGGGTGTCGTCCTGCCCGATCAGGGTGGACAGCGGCACGGTGACCAGGACGTGGGTGCGCGGGTCGCGCGTCCCGGCTCGCCCGCTGTCGGAGGGCGCGGGGGTGTCGCAGGGCGTGGCGGTGCCCGGGGGCGTGGCAGTGTCGGTCGTGGTCGAGTCGGGTGCGGGCGGTCCGCTCGAGGACGCGTGCCCGGAGACGGCAGCTGGCGCGAGCGGGCGGCAGTCGGACCGCCCCGGAAGGTAGCCGGGGGTGGTGGCGGGTGAGGCGCCGGTCGCCGCGAGGGTGGTGGCGGGGGTGCCGGTCAGGACGCAGTCGACGAGGGTGTCGCAGCGCAGCTGGTCCAGGGTGCGGGGGTCTCCGGCGGCGCGGGCGGAGCGGGCCGCGCCGTGCAGGGCGGTCTCCAGGCCGATCGCGTGCTCGGCGGGCAGCACGAGGTGCATCTCGGCCATCTGGTCCGCCAGCGCCCGCGGGTGGGTGATGCGCCGCCCGGCCCGGGCGGTGTCCCGGCGGTCCTGGGCGTGCTCGGGGTCGACCCGCAGCAGCGCCCGCTCCAGGTCCACCTTGACCTGGGTCACGCTCGAGTGCGGGGCGCGGGGCAGCACGTGGTCCTGCACCGGCTGGGCCACCCACGCGACCTGGTCGCCCAGCCGGGCCGCGATCGCCCGAGCCGCCGGCACGCTGATCCGCCCCTGACACAACGCGGCCCCGGTCTCGGCCAGGACACCGGTGAACTCCGCGCCCTCGCGGATCAACGCCGCGGTGTCCCGCGGGGACCGCTTCAACCGCGCGGACAGGACCATCGCCGCGACCCGCTCCGGCGTCATCCCCGAGCCGCGCCGGGCGCGCGGGTCGTGCCGCGGTCCCATCCCCGGGCGGCGGGCGAGCTCGACCGCCACCCGCGCCAGCCCTGCGTGGGCCCACCCCGACATCCGGGTGTACGCGGCGGCGACCTCCGCCAGGTCGAAGTCGTCCAACGACCGCGGGTCCAGCGCCCCCAGCAGCCGGGCCAGCGGCACCCCGGTGGGGGTGCGGTCCAGGGCCTCGGTCAACCGCTCGGGGCCGGGCAGGTCGGGGTCCAGGAACTCCGCCACCACCGCGGGATCGGCGGCACCCTCGAACCCGTCGGCAGCACCCGCCACGGCGTCGACGGCACCCGCCACGGCAACGGCAGCACCGGGCACCGCGTCGGCAGCACCCGGCTCGGCGTCGACAGCGCCCCTCTCGCGACCCCCACGGGCACCGGACTCGCCGGCGCCGCAGGTGCAGCCGCACCCGCACGCCAGCACTCCCGGACCCGGCGCAGGGCCGGGCTCGGGAGTGGGTTCGCGCAGGTCAGCGGGCATGTCACCACCCTAGGGACACCCCCTGACACCCCCGGCTCGACCACCGCCCGGCTGGGGACCACGCACGCACCCGCGCCTGTGGAGGACTCGGCGGACGCTGGCAGCGCGCCAGGCACCCGCGCGCAGCGCCGCGAGCGCACCTCCGCTGCCCCGACCCCGCGCCGGAGCGGCCGTCAGTCCTCGCGCGAGACCTCGCCCGACCCCTCGATGCGCTGCGTGACCTCCGGGTCCCCCGCGTAGGACACCGAGCCCGAGCCCTCGATCGACACAGCCAGCCGCCGGGTCGCGTGCACCTCGACGTCGCCGGAGCCCTCGATCGACACGTCGACCTCGTCGGCGCGCAGCCGGTCCGCGTCCACGCCGCCCGAGCCCTCGATCCCGACGGCCAGCGTGTTCGCGCGGCCTCCGAGCTCGACGTCGCCCGAGCCCGCGATCCGCAGCGCGACGGACTCGGCGTCCACCCCCGTCAGGTCGACCGAGCCGGAGCCCTCGACCGAGAGCCGCAGCCCGTCGCCCGTGACGTCGTCCGCCGTGACGTCGCCGGACCCGGAGACCACCAGCTCGGCGACCTCCCCGAGGACCAGCTCGTACGACACGTCGCCCCAGGAGCCCACGCCGAACGACTGCCGCGAGTCGAGCACCAGCACGCCGTCCCGCACCTCGGAGACCAGCCGGTCCTGGGTGCCCTCGCGCGCGGTGACCGTGAGCGACGGGGTGGTCCCTCGGCGGATCGTCAGGTCGCCGGACGTCGCGAGCTGCACCGCGGTGACGTCCTCGATGTCGACGTCCCGTGTCACGACCGGGCCGCGCGGGGCTCCCGCGCACGCAGCGAGGCCGAGCACCAGCGCCGTCCCCACGGCCGCCGCCGCCGTCGCCCGGGCCGCCGTCGTCCTGGTGCCTCGCATGGTCCGTCCCCTCGTGCTGCCGCGGGCGCGGGAAGGTCCCCCGCGCCGTCACGTCCGAGGCTCCCAGGTCGGGGCGCGGCGGCGGCATCCGGTACGCCCCTGAGGCGACCCTGAACGGACCCTGGGGACGCGCCCCTCACCCCGCGACGCTCACCCCCGCGACGCCCGCCGGCGCCGGGCGCACCCCGACCGGCTCACCCCAGCCGGGTCAGCCCCTTGCGCAGCCCGCGGACGGCCTGGCCGATCCGCTGCTCGTTCTCGATCAGCGCGAACCGCACGTGCCCGTCGCCGCCCGGCCCGAACCCGACGCCCGGCGACACCGCCACGTCGCAGTCCCGCACCAGCATCTCAGCGAACTCGATCGACCCCATCTCCCGGTACGGCTCGGGGATCCGCGCCCAGGCGAACATCGTCCCCTTGGGCCTCAGGATGTCCCAGCCGATCCGGGACAGCCCGTCGACCAGCGCGTTCCGCCGGCTCTCGTAGACCGCGGAGAGCTCGGCCGGGTAGTCGGTCGCCTCGTTCAGGGTCACCGTCGCGGCGATCTGGATCGGCTGGAACGTCCCGTAGTCCAGGTAGGACTTGAGCTTCGCCAGCGCGCCGACGACGTCCTTCCGACCCACCAGGAACGCCACCCGCCAGCCGGCCATCGAGTACGACTTGGTCATCGAGTACAGCTCGACGGCGACCTCGGTCGCGCCCACGCACTGCATGATCGACGGCGGGGTCCAGCCGTCGAAGCACATGTCGGCGTACGCCAGGTCGTGCACCAGGACGACGTCGCGCTCCCGCGCCCAGTCGACGAGCCGCTGGAGGTCGTGCAGCTCGACGGTGGTCGTCGTCGGGTTGTGCGGGAACGACAGCACGATGACGCGCGGCTTCGGCCAGCCGAGGTCCCAGGCCTCCATGACCCGGTCGACGTAGCCGGCCCCGTCGGTGCCGTCGCCGATCGGCACCTGCCGGGCGTCGGCCCCCGCGAAGTACGGGCCCCAGATGTGGATCGGGTACGAGGGGGTCGGCACCAGCGCCGCGTCGCCGGGCTGCAGCAGCACCCACATGAGGTGGCTGAACCCCTCCTTGGCGCCGATCGTCGAGATGATCTCGGTGTCCGGGTCGAGGGTGACGCCGAACCGGCGCAGGTAGTGGTCGGCGACCGCCTGCCGCAGCTTCGGGATGCCGCGGGACGCGGAGTACCGGTGGTTGCGGGTGTTGTGCGCCGCCTCGGCGAGCTTCTCGACCGCGATCTGCGGGCTGGGCAGGTCGGGGTTGCCGAAGCCGAGGTCGACCACGTCGCGGCCGGCGCGCCGCGCCTCGACCTTGAGCGTGTCGATGATGGTGAACACGTAGGGCGGCAGGCCGGGGATGCGACGGAACTCCATGGCCCGACGCTAGTGCGCCCGGCGGTGCGGGGGTACGCGCCGCGCGCGGCGAACCGGCATGATGAGTGGCCGGCGCAGCGTCCGGCCGAGGAGGACCCACCCATGACCAGCACCGCGGCGCCCGCGCCGACCCCGGTGACCGTGCGGGGCACCGCGATCGGCGCCGGCCGGCCCAAGGTGATCGTGCCGCTCACCGGCGGCACCGTCGACGAGCTGCTCGCGCAGGCGGCCGCGGTCGTCGCGGCGGGGCCCGACGTCGTCGAGTGGCGGGTGGACCACCTGGACGACGGCCGCGCGACGCCGGAGGCCGCCGCCGCGGCCGGGACCGCGCTGCGCGGCGCGCTCGGCGACCTGCCGCTGCTCGTCACGATCCGCACGACGCACGAGGGCGGGCTCGCGGACGTGACCGACGACGCCTACGCGGCCGGCTACCGGGCGGTCCTCGCCACCGGCGTGGTGGACCTGCTCGACGTCGAGGTGATGCGGGACCCGGGCACCGTGCGAGCGCTGGTCGACCTCGCGCACGCGGCGGGTGCCGCCGTCGTCGCGTCGAACCACGACTTCGACGCCACGCCCGCGCTCGACGAGATCGTCCGCCGGCTGCTGCTCATGGCCGAGCGCGGCGCCGACGTGCTGAAGATCGCCGTCATGCCGCGCGACCCCGGCGACGTGCTGACGCTGCTCGCCGCGACGTGGGAGACGGCGCTGCGCACCGACCGCCCGCTGATCACGATGTCGATGGCGGCCACGGGCGTCGCGTCGCGTGTCGCGGGCGGCGTGTTCGGCTCGGCGGCGACGTTCGGGACGGTCGGGCGGGCGTCGGCGCCGGGACAGGTCGAGCTCGGGGCGCTGCGGGCGGCGCTCGACGTGGTGCACGGGGGCTGACGGGGGCTGACGGGCACGGCCGTCCGCGGCGCCCGGCGCCCGAGCACCCCCCCCCCCCCCCGGCGCCCCCGGCGTCAGCGCCCCGCGCGCGCCGCCAGCGCCGCGGCGTACAGGTCCCGCTTCGGGACGCCCGCGACCTGCGCGACCTCGGCCACGGCGTCCTTGAGCCGCTCCCCGCCGTCCGCCCGGGCCAGCACCTCCGCGACCAGGTCCGCCTCGGAGGCCACCTCGCGGGCGGGGGCGCCGGCCACGACGACCGCGATCTCGCCGCGCACCTCGCCCGCCGCGGCCCACGCCGCCAGCGCGCCCAGCCCGTCCCGGACGACCTCCTCGTAGGTCTTGGTCAGCTCCCGGCACACCGCGGCGGGCCGGTCCGCGCCGAACGCGGTCGCCATGTCCGCGAGCGTCGCCGCCAGCCGGTGCGGGGCCTCGAAGAACACCATCGTCCGCGGCTCGCGCTCCAGGGCGGTCAGCGCGCGGGCCCGCTCCCCCGGCTTCCGCGGCGGGAACCCCTCGAAGCAGAACCGGTCGGTCGGCAGCCCGGACAGCGCGAGGGCGGTGAGCACGGCGCTCGGCCCGGGCGCCGCCGTCACCGTGAGCCCCGCCTCGACCGCCGCGGCCACGACGCGGAACCCCGGGTCGGACACCGCGGGCATGCCCGCGTCCGTGACGACCACGACCGTCCCGCCGCCGCGCACGACGTCGAGCAGCTCCGGCGTCGTCGCCGCCTCGTTGTGCTCGTGGTGGCTGACCACCCGCCCACCGACCGTGACGCCCATCCGCGCCGCGAGCGCCCGCAGCCGCCGGGTGTCCTCCGCCGCGACGACGTCGGACTCCTCGAGCAGCCGGCGCAGCCGGGGCGAGGCGTCCTCCACGTCGCCGATCGGGGTCGCCGCGAGCACGAGCCGGCCGGTGCCGGGAGCCTGGGGGGTCACGCGGGCCAGCCTGCCACCTCCGCGGCGGCCCCCGCGCCGCGGCCCCGCTCCAGCGCCACGCACCGCCACCCGTCGGCGGCGCGATCCCGCAGGTCCCGCTCAGGCGGCGCCCCTACGATGGCGACCGTGCCGCAGCCCGACCCCGTGCCCGACGAGCCGGGTCCCCGCGACCCCTCCCCCGGGCCGGACGCCGCCGGGCCGGACACCGCCGGGCCGGACCGCAGCACCCCGGACGCCCCGGACCACGGCGGCCTCGACCGCGGCGCCCCGGGCGAGCGGCGGTTCCCGCCCGTCGTCCCGCCCGGCCCCGACGACGCCCCCGCGGTGCCGTCCGCGACCGGCGGCCCCGCGACCGGCGGGCCCGCGACCGGCGGGCCCACGACGTCGGACGCCGCCCCGCCGGACGGCACCGCCCGGCACGGCCACGCGGTCCCCACCCCGGCCGCCGGGACCCTCGTCATCCGGGCCGGCGAGGACCCCGACCGCGAGGACGACCCCGGGTTGTCCACGCACGACCGGCTGCTGGTCTCGCTGCTCGGCGCGCGCACGCTGCTGCTCGGCGCGACCCGCCGGGCGCGCGTCACCGGCTGGCTGTGGCCGCTCGCGGTGACGCTGCTCGGCGGCGTGCTGCGGTTCTGGAACCTCGGCCGGCCGCACGAGCTCGTCTTCGACGAGACCTACTACGTGAAGCAGGCGTACTCCCTGCTGCGGCTCGGGTACGAGGGGTCCTGGGGCGACGACGCCAACGCGCTGTTCGCGCAGGGGGACGGCTCCGCGCTCGGCACGTCGCCGGAGTACGTCGTGCACCCGCCGGTCGGGAAGTGGCTGATCGCGCTGGGCCTCCAGCTCGGCGGCGGGATCGGGTCGGCGACCGCCTGGCGGCTCGCCTCGGCCGTCGTCGGGACGCTCGCCGTCCTCATGGTCGCCCGGATCGCGCGCCGGCTGTTCGCGTCGACCGCGCTCGGGACGGTCGCGGGGCTGCTCATGGCCGTCGACGGCGAGGCGATCGTGCACTCCCGCACGGGGCTGCTGGACAACTTCGTCATGTTCTTCGCCCTCGCCGCGTTCGGGGCACTGCTGCTCGACCGGGACCAGGCCCGCCGCCGGCTGGCCGCCCGGACGGCGGCGGTCCTCGACTCGGGGGCGGAGCTGGGCCTCGGCCCGCGGCTGGGCTGGCGGTGGTGGCGGTTCGCGGCGGCCGTGCTGCTGGGCCTGTGCATCGGGACCAAGTGGTCGGGCCTGTACTTCCTGGCCGTCTTCGGGCTGCTGTCGGTGGCCTGGGACGCCTCCGCGCGCCGGTCGGTCGGGGTCCGCGCGTGGCTGCCGGCGACGCTCTGGCGGGACGCGGTCCCGGCGGGGTTCATCGTGGTGCTCACGGCCGCGGGCACGTACCTCGGCACCTGGGCGTCCTGGTTCGCCCACCCCGGCTCGTACCTGCGGCAGTGGGCCGTCGACAACCCGGGCGAGGGCGTGACCTGGCTGCCGCCCGCGCTGCGCTCCCTGTGGCACTTCCACACCCAGATGTGGGAGTTCCACACCCACCTCACCGCGGAGCACGCGTACGCCGCGCACCCGCTGGGCTGGATCATCCAGTGGCGGCCGACGTCGTTCTACTACCCCACCGAGGTGTCCGGCCTGACGGGGTCCGCCGCCCACGACCTGTGCGGGGCGGAGGCGTGCTCCCAGGCGGTCACCTCGCTGGGCAACCCGGTGATCTGGTGGCTCGGCGCGCTGGCGCTGCTGGTCGCCCTGTACCGGCTGCTCGTCCGCCGGGACTGGCGCGCGGGCGCGGTGCTGTCCGGCATCGCCGCCGGCTGGCTGCCCTGGTTCCAGTACACCGGGCGGACGATCTTCACGTTCTACTCGATCGCGTTCACGCCCTGGGTGGTGCTGACGCTGACCTACGTGCTGGCGCTGCTGGTGCAGGGCCGGGACGAGCGCCAGCGCCGCCGGGGGCTGGTCGCCACCACGGCGGTGCTGGTCGTCGTCCTCGCGGTCAGCGCGTTCTTCTACCCGATCTGGACCGCGTGGGTCGTGCCGTACGACTTCTGGCACCTGCACATGTGGCTGCGGTCCTGGATCTGACGCGCGTCGTCAGGCCAGGTCGACGTGCCAGTCGACCTGCGGGCTCGGGTACCAGGCGTACCCCTCGGCGTCCCAGTACGGGCCGTGCGCGGCGACCCGGGTCGCGAAGTCGTCCCAGTCCCGCCGGTCCGCCGGCGTCCACGCGACCTCGGCGACGGCCGCGAGCCGGGGCAGCAGCATCGTCATGAGGTCGTCGAGGCTACGCAGCGTCTCGGTCCACACGGTCGCCTCGACGCCGATCACGGAGCCCTCCGGCAGGCCCGGCACCAGCGCGGTCGGCTCCCAGGCGTAGGCGTCGCGCAGCTCGATGTGCCCGGCCCACTCCAGCCCGAGCGCGGTGTCCCCGTCGTACTTCATGTCGAGGTAGGCCTTCGACCCCGGCGACATCAGCAGCCGTGCCCCCGCCTGCGCGGCGGCGACGATCGGCGCGGGGTCCATCCGGGTGTCCCAGTACTGCACGACGGTGCCCGGCTCGAGCGGCGTGGTGGCGATCTCCTGCCAGCCGACCACCTGCTTGCCCGCGGCGCGCACGGCGTCCGAGGCCATCCGCACCAGCCGCGCGTACTCGTCGTGCTCCATCGTGTGCACCTCGTCGCCGCCGATGTGCACGTACTCCCCCGGCGTCACGGCGGCCACGTCGCCGAACACGTCCCGCAGGAACGGCTCGGTCGTCGGCAGGTCGGCGGTGAGCCGGCTGAACCCGACCTCGATGCCGGTGTACGCCTCGGCCGCCTCGCCCGACGGCGTGAGCTCGCCGTACGCGTGCAGCGCGGCGTTCACGTGGCCGGGCACGTCGATCTCCGGCACCACCCGCACGCCCCGTGCGGCCGCGTACGCGACCAGCGCCTGGAACTCCTCGGTCGTGAAGAACCCGCCCGGGTCGCCGTCGACGGCCGTGCCGCCCGAGCGCGCCGCCAGGTCCGGCCGGGACGGCAGGTCGAGCCGCCAGCCCTGGTCGTCCGACAGGTGCAGGTGCAGCACGTTGAGCTTGTACGCGGCCATCAGGTCGACCACGACGCGCAGGTCGTCGGGCCCGAAGAAGTGCCGCGCGACGTCCACGGACAGACCGCGCCAGCCGTGCACCGGCTCGTCCTCGACGTGCACCGGCCACGCGGCGAACGTGCCGTCGTGCGGTCGCATGACCTGGTGCAGGGTCGCCAGCCCGCGCATGAGCCCCTCGGGGGTGCCCGCGGCGACCCGCACGAGGTCGGACGCGACGTCCAGCCGGTACTGCTCCCCCGACAGGTGCTCCGGGTCGAGCACGAACGCGACGTCGCCCGGCTGGGTCGGCTCCGCGACGTCGCGGTAGCGCACCTCGACGGTGCTGCCGGAGATGCGGCTGAGCTGCTCGGCGGCGAGCACGCCCAGCGCGACCTCCGCGGGGCTGACGCCCGTGGTGACGGTGGTGGCGGCGGAGACGACGAACGGCGCACCCTCGGCCTCGCGCACCAGCCGCGGGGCCGGCACGAGACGCAGGGGTGTGGTCGGAGCGGGCACGACGGTCCTTCCGGGCGACGGGACTGAACGCGGGCGCACGACGCCCGGCCCCCGCGCACCAGTGTGCCCGGTTCGTCCGGTCCCGTGGGGCGACGCGCGGGACCGGTCGCGACGCCGCGGACGACCGGGGGCCGGACGTCAGGCGCGCGCGACCACCGGGTCGGGCTCGGGGTCCGTCGCCGCGAGCCGGCGCGCCAGCACCGCGCAGGTCGCGAGCTGCAGCTGGTGGAACACGATCACGGGCAGCGCGACGCCCGCGGCGGCGACCGGGCCGAACAGCACGCTGGCCATCGGCAGGCCCGTCGCCAGGCTCTTCTTCGACCCGCACATGAGCAGCGCGATCCGGTCGCCGCGGGAGAGCCTCAGCGCGCGCCCGCCGCTCCACGTGATCACCAGCATCGCCGCGAGCAGGACGGCGCAGACCGCCACCAGCGCGACGAGCACGCCGACGGTCAGGTGGTCCCAGACGCCCGACGCCTCGGCCTCGGACACCGACCCGTACGCGACGAGCAGGATCGTGCCCCGGTCGGTGATGAGCGTGACCGGCTTGTGCGCGCGGACCCACGCGCCGATCTTCGGCTGCAGGATCTGCCCCACGACGAACGGCAGCAGCAGCTGCAGCAGCGTCGCCCCGGCCGAGCCGCCGACCGGACCGCCCGCGCGCGACATGAGGATCCCGACCAGCAGCGGGGTCAGCACGATGCCGAGCACGTTCGACACCGTCGCGCCGGTGATCGCCCCCGCGACGTTGCCGCGCGCGATCGACGTGAACACGACGGAGGACTGGATCGTCGACGGCAGCAGCGACAGGTACAGCAGGCCGGTCTTGAGGTCGGGCGGCAGGACCGAGTCGGGCAGCACCTGCACCGCGAGCCCCAGGACCGGGAACAGCAGGTACGTCGACGCGAGCATCCCGCCCTGCAGCCGCCAGTTCTTCAGGCCGTCCCAGACCTCGCTGGTGGCCATGCGGGCGCCGTAGAGGAAGAACAGCAGGACGACCGCGGCGGTGGTGACGTGGTCCAGGCCGGTCGCGAAGCCGCCGGAGGCGGGTGCGAACAGCCCGAGGAGGAACACCGCGACGATCATGACGACGAGCGGGTCCACCCACGTCTTGGTCGCGGACCAGGCCCGGGACCACCGGCCCGGTCGGGACGGGATCGCTTCAGGCACCGGGTCATTCTGCCACCGCGTCACGGAGCGCCCGGCCGCGGTCCGCGCTCCGGGCGGCTCGCCGGGACGTCGTCAGGAGGGCGGCAGCACGTCGTACGTCAGGTGGGCGAACTGGTCGAACCGCTCGGCCGACCGCAGCCGCAGCCGGTCCGGCCCGACGCGCCGCGGCAGCACCGGCGCCCCGCCGGTGAGGGCGGCGGGTGCCACGCTGACCTGCACCTCGTCGAGCGCCCCGGCGTCGAGGAACTGGCCCGCGAGGTCGCCGCCGCCAATCACCCAGGCGTCGCCCGCACCGGCCGCCTCGCGGATCGCCGGCAGCGCCTCCGCCACCGACCCGCGGACGAACCGCACGTCGGCACCCTCGGGCACGGGCAGGTCGCGGCTCGTGAACACGTAGTACGGGCGGGCCCCGTAGTAGGCCGGCCACTTCTCGGGGTGCGCCACGAGGTCCTCCTCGCGCAGCACCCACTCGTAGGTCGTCGAGCCGGACACCAGCACCCCGATGCCGGCCAGGAACGCCTCGTGGTCGGGCTGGGTCGCGGAGTCGACCGCGAACAGCCAGGCGAGCGAGTTCTCCTCGTCCGCGATGAACCCGCTGAGCGACGTCGCCGTGTTGTAGATCACCCGCATGACGCCGACGCTAGCCGCGACCACCGACACGCCGCCGGGGAACGACGAAGGCCCGGGATCGAGGATCCCGGGCCTTGCCTTCAGGTGGAGCTGAGGGGATTCGAACCCCTGACCTTCTCATTGCGAACGAGACGCGCTACCAACTGCGCCACAGCCCCTTGAAGCGGTGATCAGCCTAGCACCCGTTCGCGGGTGCTCACGACACCGCTGGTCGCGACCCTACGCACCGGCCGCACGCCTGCGGGCGAGGACGGCGTTGAGGTCGATCGAGCCGGTCGGCTCCTCGGTCGCCGGGGCGGTCACGCCCCCACGGGCCGGGGCCGCGTCGGAGGGCGCGGGCGCGCCGGCGGGGGTCGCGTCCGCGGGCGCGGCCGACGGGGTCGTCGACGCCGGCGCGCCGTCCGTCCCCGTCGCCGCGACGACGGTCTGCTCGGCCGCGACCGCAGCGGCCTCGTCGGGCGTCGCCGTCGTGCGGCGCACGGGCGCGGCGTGCGTCGAGCCCTCGACCTCGCCCAGCGGGGCGGGCTCGCGGCGCGGCGCGGGGGCCTTGGTGGCGTAGGTGGGCCTGGGCACGGCGACCGGCGTCCACGTGTCGCCCTCGCGGCCACCGTCCCGCACCCGGGTCGAGGTCCGGACGGGGGCGTCGGCCCGCACCCGCTCGATCGCCTGGGTCTCGGTGAGCGACGGCCGCACGGCGCGACCGGCGGCGCCCTTGCGGCCCGGGCGCGCGGCCCGCTCGCGCAGCGGCGCGGTGGCCTCGTGGATCCGGCGCTGCCACTCGTCCTCGGCGAGGCGGCCCTGCACCACGGCGCGGCGGCCGAGGCCGAGCACCCCGGCGAGCAGCACCGTGGGCACCACGCCGGCGAGCACGCCGAGCGCGGTCACGCCCGCGACGACCCACCCGGCGACCGTGGCGGCCAGCAGCACGCCCGCGAGGGCTCCGCGCCGGCGCGCGGCGGCGCCCCGGCGGGCGGTCGCGGCGGCGTGGGCGGCCTGCAGCTGCGCGGCACGACGGGCGGCGTCGGCGCCGATCCTGTCCTGGGTCCCGTGCGGTCGGTCCACCTCGGCCCCTCCCCTCTCCGTCGTCGCGAGCCGGTTCCCCGTCCCCGGGGTCAGCAGCCCGGCCCGCTTCTCCACCGGGCCGCAGTCCTGCCGGACTCCCCCCGCCACCTCCGCGCGCCGCCGGCGGCCGGACCCCTCCGGTCCGGTCACGGCGAGCACCCGCAGGGCGTCGGAGAACCGGTCGTCGGTCCGCGACTCCAGCAGCTGCTGCCGGTGCCGCAGCTTGTGCGGCACCAGGTACGCGATCCACAGGCCGACCACCACGAGGGCGGCTGGTCCGGCGAATTCGTACACTCCACGACGGTAGGTGCGGCGCAGGCACCGGCCCCGGACCCGTCGCGGCGTGTCGAGCGGCCCACCGCGTGAAAATCACACGGATGTCATTCGGCGGTCCGAGCACAGCCTGCCACACCCGGACGAACCCGGGCAGAGCGGACGGATCGGTCAGACGTCCGACGAGCGCCGCGCGTGCCAGCGCGCCAGCAGCCCGCGCGGCACGTCCTCCGTCGTCAGGGCGAACGTGCGGTGGTCGCACCACGCGCCCTGGATGTGCAGGTACCGCTCGCGCAGGCCCTCGTCCCGGAAGCCGAGCTTCTCGACCACCCGCAGCGACGGCCGGTTCTCCGGGCGGATGTTCACCTCGACCCGGTGCAGCCCGAGCGTCGTGAAGCAGTGGTCCGTCGCCAGCGCCACCGCCGTCGGCGTGATCCCCCGGCCGGCCACGTGCTGCGCGACCCAGTAGCCCACCGACGCGGAGTAGAGCGACCCGTAGGTGATCCCCGAGACGGTGAGCTGGCCGACCAGCTCCCCGGCGTGCTCGATCGCGAACGGCAGCGAGGTGCCCGACCGGGCCTGCCGGTCGAGCGTCCGGACGAACTGCCCGAACGTCGGCCGCCGCCCCGTCACGGGCTCGGGCGACGTCGCGTCCCACGGCTCCAGCCAGGCGGCGTTCACCGCGCGCAGCCGCATCCACGCGGC
Source organism: Cellulomonas sp. EB106-03-03-XG116 (assembly GCF_058792015.1). Lineage (NCBI taxonomy): Bacteria > Bacillati > Actinomycetota > Actinomycetes > Micrococcales > Cellulomonadaceae > Cellulomonas > Cellulomonas sp. EB106-03-03-XG116. Next base: position 171,420 of record NZ_JBYTEP010000001.1, on the reverse strand, counting down.
CTCGTCGGACCGCCGCAGCGGACGCAGCCGGACGTCGCCGTCGGACAGCGCCACGGGCCAGCCGCGCGGCATCAGCCCTCCAGCACCAGGCAGTGCACGACCTGCCCGGCGACGACGGCGGAGTCCTGCTCCCCCACGACGGCGAGGGCGTTGGCGTGCGCGAACCCCGTGATCGAGGGGACCGCGGGATCGCCGACGGGCGTCACCCGGTACCCCTCGCCCGGGGTACCGACGACCGCGGCCGGCACGAACTGCCGCACGCCCTCGGGCGACGGCCACCCGACGTCCGCGCGCGCCGTCACCGACGGGCGGAACAGGTCGGTGTGCCCGGCCATCGCCCGCAGCGCGGGACGGACGAACACCTCGAACGCCACCTGCGACGCCACCGGGTGGCCGGGCAGCGCGAACAGCGGCACCGCGTGCGGCCCGTCGCCGAGGGTGCCGAAGCCGTGCCGGAAGCCCGGTGCCATCGCCACCTGGTCGAACCGCACCGTCCCCAGCGGGGCGAGGACGTCGGCGAGGGTGTCGTGCTGCGACTCGGACAACCCGCCCGTCGTGACGACGACGTCCGCGCGCACCAGCTGGTCCTCGAGCGCCTCGCTCAGCACGGCGCGGTCGTCCGGCACCACGCCGGCCCGGACCGGGGTCGCGCCCGTGTCGCGGACCGCCGCCTCGAGCGCGTGGCCCGCCGACTCGTACACGCCGCCGTCGCGCGGCGGGGTGCCGGGCTCGGCGAGCTCGGAGCCGATCGAGACGATCACGACGCGCGGCGCGGGGTGCACCCGGAGCCGGCCGCGTCCCGCCGCGGCCGCGGTCGCGAGCTGCCGCGCGCCGAGCCGGGTCCCGGCCGCCAGCACGACGGCGCCGCGCACGGTGTCGGCCCCGACGGCGCGGACGTGCTCGCCCGGCACCGGCACCCGGTGCAGGGTCACCCGCACGGCACCGCGATCCGTGTCCTCGGCCGGGACCACGGCGTCGGCGCCCGCGGGCACGGGACCGCCCGACGCGATCCGCACCGCCTGACCGGGGGCGAGCCGCAGCGCCGCGGGGTCGCCCGCCAGCACGTCGTGCGCGACGGGCAGCACCAGGGGCGCACCCGGGGCGCCCCCGCGCAGGTCGCCGGTCGCCACCGCGTAGCCGTCACGCGCGGCGACCGGCCGGTCGGGGACGTCCGCCGGGGCCACGACGTCCTCGGCGAGGATCGTGCCGGCCGCGTCGGCGAGCACCACGTCGAGCGGGGCCACCGGTCCCACCCCGGCGAGCACCGCCGCGAGCTGGTCCTGGACGGATCTCATGCCCGCATCATGCCCGGCCGGTGCGGCCCACCGCCCACCGGCCGCGCCGCGCAACCCCTTTGGTCCTACCCGGTACGGGGGCGATTTGCGAGACTGGGTGCCATGAGCGCCGCTGCCCAGCCGTATCCGCACGTCTCCGACGGCAGCAGCATCACCGAGGTGAAGGACGAGTTCCGGGCCGCCATCCGCGCCGCCCGCCGCGCCCGGTCGCCCCGGCTGCGGGCCGCCGCGGCCGAGGCGTTCGTCGACGTCGTCGAGACGATCCCGGTCCTCGCGGACGCCGGCGTGGTCGCCGCCTACAGCGCGCGGCCGACCGAGCCCGACACCGGGCCGCTGCTCGACGCGCTCGCGGCGCGCGGCGCGCGGGTGCTGCTCCCGGTGCTCGGCGCCGGGCTCCAGCGCGAGTGGGCGTGGTTCGCCGGGCGGCACGACCTGCTCGAGCGCGCGCCCGGCCGCCCGCCGGAGCCGTCCGGCCCCTCGCTCGGCGCCGACGCCATCGCGGAGGTCGACGTGATCGTGGCGCCCGCGCTCGCCGTCGACACCGCCGGCAACCGGCTCGGGCAGGGCGGCGGCTGGTACGACCGCGCGCTGGCGCACGCCCGCCCGGGGACGCCCGTCGTCGCACTCGTGTTCGCCGAGGAGCTGTACGACGCCGGGACCCGGCCGCTGCCGCACGAGCCGCACGACCGGACCGTCGACATCGTCGCGACCCCCGAGCGCTGGGTGCGGCTCGGCGGCTGAGCCGGGGCGCGCGCGGGCCCGGCTCCGGCGCGGCCGCGGACGGCCGACGAGGAATATCGCGGGCGCGCGTATCATTGGCACTCGGACAGAGGGAGTGCCAGGGGCGCGGGCAGGTCCGCCCGGCGACCTGCTCCCGTCCACCCAGGTCACGTCATCCGCGGGAGACAGCAGTGCCCACCTACGCCTACACCTGCACCGAGTGCGGCCACGCCTTCGACATCCACCAGTCGTTCAGCGACGCGGCGCTCACCGAGTGCCCCGCCTGCGGCGGGAAGCTGCGCAAGGTGTTCTCCTCCGTCGGCGTCGTGTTCAAGGGCTCGGGCTTCTACCGCAACGACTCGCGGTCGACCTCCAGCTCCACGACGTCCGCGAGCAGCAGCAGCTCGTCGTCGTCGAGCACGTCGAGCACGTCGTCGTCGACCACGAGCACGTCGACCCCGGCGCCGGCCGCGTCGTCGACCTCGTCCTCCACCACGAGCGCCGCGAAGCCCGCCGCGAGCTGACGCCCGGGGTCGGGCCGTCCGCGGCGTCGTCGCCGGACCCACGTCCCGAGCGGGCGCCGAGTCCTCCACAGCCCGGGCGGGCGGACGCCGTCCCCAGCCGGTCCACCCGTGGGCCCGACGCGCCCTCGCGCGCTCCGTAGCGTCGGCGTCGTGCCCCTCACCGACCCGCTGCCCGCGACCACCCGCCGCCGGCTCCGTCTCCTGGCCTGGCGCGCCCGCCGGCCGGTGGCCGCGCTGTGCGCCGGGCTCGCCGCCCTGGTCGCGGTCGGGCTGCTGCGGCCCGCCGACCCGCCCTCTGCACGGGTGCCGGTCGCGGCGCGCGACCTGGCGCTCGGCAGCGTGCTGGCGCCCGAGGACGTGCGGCTCGCGGAGGTGCCGCTCGCGCTGCTGCCGGCGGGGCTCGCCGACGAGTGGTCGGTGACCGGGTCGGATGCCGACGCGGGCTCCGCCGCGGACGGGCGCGCGGCGGGCGGGCGCGCGGCGGACGACGGGGCCGACGCCGCCGGCGCCGCGGTCGGCAGGGCTGGCGACGCGGGCCCGACCCGGCCCTCGGCGGTGGCGGCGCTGACCGGACGACGGCTCGCGGTCGCGGTGCCGGCGGGTCTGCCGCTCGTGGCGGGGCTGCTCGTGGACGACGCCGCCGCGGGGCCCGCCGGGACGGTCGTGGTGCCGGTGCGGTTCGCCGACGCCGGTGTCGCGGACGTGCTGGTGCCGGGCATGCGCGTCGACGTCGTCGCGGCCGCGCTGCACGACGGCGACGAGGCGACTCGGCTCGCCCGGGCGGCGGTCGTGCTCGCGCGACCGGGCGGGGACGACCTCGATCCGGGCTCGGGCGGCGGGCTGCTCGGCGGCGGCACGACGTCGACGGAGAGCACGCCGGTGCTCCTCGCGGTCGACCCCGACGAGTCGGTGGCCCTGAGCGGCGCAGCCGCGTCCCGCGTGCTCAGCGCGGTCATCGTGGGATGATGCGGACACATCGCCGCAGCACACCGGGGGATCTCACCGCATGAGCGACGCACTGAACAAGGGCCTGCGCAGCGCGACCGAGGGCGCCAGGGGCGCCGGCAAGGTGCTGCAGGGGTTCAAGGACTTCATCTCCCGCGGGAACGCGATCGAGCTGGCCGTCGGTGTCGTGATCGGCGCGGCGTTCAGCACCGTCATCGCCGCCATCCAGAACGGGTTCATCTCGCCGCTCATCGCGATGATCTTCGGCAAGCCGGACATCTCGGAGATCTGGGTGATCGGGCCGATCAACAAGGCCACGATCGACATGGGCCTGATCCTCAACGCCCTGCTGCAGTTCCTCATCACCGCCGCGGCGGTCTACTTCTTCATCGTGCTGCCGCTCAACAAGATGGCCGAGCGCCGCAAGCGCGGGATCGAGGCGGAGCCCGCGCGTCCGTCCGAGGACATCCTGCTGCTCCAGGAGATCCGCGACCTGCTGGCCGCCCAGTCGAGCCCGGCGCTCCGCCAGGACACCGCGGGCTCCGCACCCGGGACCGCCGTGACCCCCGACGCCTCCGGCCCGGCGACCCCGGGCGTCACGGGCCGCTCGACCGGCACCGGCGACCCGGGCCACCCGCCCCTGGCCTGACCGCCCGCCCGGTGCTCACGCGCCGACGCTCCCGTCCCACCGGGCCCTCGCCGACCGGCCGCTCGGCGGGCCCGCGTGACGTCGGTCGTGAGCGCGAGATCGGCGCTTCGGACCGAGATCGGTGCTCAGAACCACCGATCTCGAGCGGAAGCACCGATGTCGGCGCAGCCGGCGGGGGCGGGGGTCACCAGTGCGGCGGGACGTCCCGGCGGAGGCGGTCGTCGTTGGAGTCGCCGCGGTCGTCGCCCCAGCCCGTGTCCGAGTCGTCGGCGCTGCGGCTCGGGATGAGCGGGGAGTCGTCGACCGGACGGCGGGGTCGGTCCGTGGGCTCGGGGCCCTGCTCGGTCGGAGTGGTCACCCGTCCAGTGTCCCACCCCGCGCCCCGACGACACGGGCCGCGTCGCCGGACCCCGACCCCGCCCGATCGCCGGCCCCGCCTCGCCGCGGGCGGCTGCGCCCTCCGAGGACCCCGCGGCACCGCCCCCGCCGAGATAGGACCTCCGCTCCGCAATAGGACCGTCCTCAGTCCTATCTCGGCGAGACGGTCCTCTCTCGGCGAGACGGTCCTCTCTCGGCGAAGCGGTCCTCCGCGGCGCGGTCCGCTCGCCGGGAACCCGCGCGCCGCGCCCGGTCGACGCGGGGCGGTCAGCGGGTCGCGCGGGTGACCGCCGCCGAGACGACCGAGTCGACCCGGGCGCCGCGGCGGGTGATGCCGAGCTCGGCGCGCAGGGCCGCGGCGAGCTCGTCGGGGGTGCGCTCGGTGCCGTCGGAGACCAGCCAGGCGACGAGGTCGTCGAGCTGGTCGTCGGAGTAGGCGCTGATCGGCAGGCCGGGGCGCACGTCGGGTCGCGGGCCGCCCGGGACGGCGAGCGTCGGCTGGACGGCGCGGACGGCGCCGGTCATCGGCGCGGCCGCCTCCATGACGCCGGGGATCTGCGCGGCGGTCGCCGGGGCGGCCGACGACGCCGGGCGCTCCTGCGACCGCGGCGAGCCGGCACCGGTCGCACCGGCCGCACCCGCGCGCGACCCGTCGGCGTCCGACGCACCGGAGCCCGCGGCGGCGCGCGGGCCGTCCGCGGACGAGTCCCCGTCGGCCCGGCCCGGCGACGTCGCGCCCGCCCCGGCCCCCGGCGCCGCCGGCGGGGTCCACCGCGCCGGGACCTCGGGCGCGCCCCCGGAGCCGTCGCCCGCGGGCGCCGGGTCCCGGTCCTCCGCCGACGTGTCCGGCACGACGGTGATCGCCCCGGTTGCGTCGAGCACCCGGCGCTCGCCGGGTCGCGCGCCGCCGCCGGCCGGCAGGTCGGCGCCCGGCACGACCGCGAACCCGGTCAGCGTGGGCGCGGGGCCGGTGCCGTCGTCGTCGGGCAGCGGCGCGGGGACCAGCAGCCGAGCGCGGGCCCGGTCGGCCTCGGCCTCCGCGAGCCGGCGGTCGGCGACCGCGTGCAGGGCGCGGCGGATGCGGTCGACCTCGGCCTCCGGGTCGAGGAACGCGGCGGCCGACCAGACGCGCAGCACGCTCCAGCCGAGGCGCTCGAGCCGCTCGGCGACCTGGCGGTCGCGGACCCGGACGCTGGGCTCGTGCAGGTAGGCGTCGTCGTCGGTGAGGACGGCGACGAGCAGCTCGCCCGGCAGGTCGGGGTGGCCGACGGCGAGCGGCAGGTGCAGCCCGCCGGGCAGGCCGTGGTCCAGCTCGACGACCAGCCCGTGCCGCCAGAGCCGCTCGGCGAGGTCGACGACGAGGCGGTCCGGCGCGTGCTCGGCGGCGGGCGCCTCGACCTCCTGCGCGACCGCCGGGGCCTTGACCTCCTCGGCGGCGGGCCCCTCGGCCGGCGCGTCGTCGGCGGTGTCGTCGGAAACGGTCTCGTCGGCGGCCGGCTCCTCGTCCACCGGGGCCGCCGCGATCGCCAGGTCGGTCTCCCCCGCGGCCCGCCGCTCGGCGAACCGCAGCAGGTCGGCCAGGAGCCGCGGCCCCGGGCCGCGCAGCCGCTCGGGGTCCACGTCGCCCACCGCGAAGCAGGACACGACGTCGAGCCGGTGCCGGGTGACGCCGAGCGCCGCGAGCAGCAGCGCGTCGCCGCCGGGCCCGCTGATCGGCCCGAACCGGTGCAGCACCCGCCCGTGCGGCGTCCGCCCGAAGCCGAGCGACAGGATCAGCGCGTCGCGGCGCAGGCCGGCGACGTTGGTCAGGTCGGTGACGACGAACGGCTCGGGCCGCGCGCCGTCGAGGCAGGCGGCGAGCGACGGCGAGTCCCGGACCTGCGCCAGCACGGCCTCGCGGATCTGTGCGGTGTGCACCGGCGACGCGGTGACGACCGCCAGCGACTCCTCGCCGTGGGTGAGCGCGTGCTCGATGACGAGCTCGACGACCCGGTCGACGTCGGCGCGGGTGCTCTGCACGGCGCCGGACCCGTCGGGCATCCCGGTGCCGTCGACGAGGTGGTGCCCGACGGCGGCCGCGCTGGTGGGCAGCGGCGTGGGCGACAGCACGTCGCGGTAGCCGTGGGCGGCGAGGAACGCGGTGAGGTACGGGTCGCGGCGGGACGCGTCCGCGCGCAGCGGCACGGTCGGCAGCACGTCGGCGAGCTCGCGGACGGCGGTGCCCGAGGCGCACCGCCGGTCCCCGACGACGACGACCTGGCGGCCGCGGGCGATCGCGGGCAGCGCGACCTCGACGGGCAGGTGCGCGGCGGCGTCCAGGACCACGAGGTCGACGGTCCGGGCGGCGGGCAGCACCTGGGGCACGAGCATCGGGGCGGCCGCGAGCACCGGCCGCAGCCGGCGGGCGACGTCCGGGTACCGCTCGAAGGTCTCGCGCAGCCCGGTCAGCCGCTCCTCGACGAGCTCGGCGAACAGCGCCTCGGTCTGCTCGGTGTGCGCGGCCATCGTGTTCCGCACGTGCGCGGCGGCGCGGGCGCGGACCGGCCCGGCCAGCGCGGCGGTGTGCGCCACGTCGAGCTGCCGGTACTCCGCGGCCAGCCGGCCGAGGGTGCGGCCGTCGTAGCCCGCGAGGGCGGGGTCGGCGGCGAGCAGCTGCTCGAAGACGGTGCTCCACCAGGCGAGCTCGAGCTCGGCGGCGACCAGACCGGCCGGCACCCGGCGCGTGGCGAGGTCGTCGAGCAGCTCGTCGAGGCCGGCGGCGCGGAGCGACCGGAGCAGCCGGGTGCGCTCGGGGAGCCGGGCCAGGGTGTCCCGCGCCGCGACGAGCCGCCGCACCCGGTCCAGGACCTCGCCGATCGGGCGGCCGAGCAGGTCGGCGCCCTCGGGGGTCCCGGCGAGCACGACGCCGAGCGCCTCGACGTCGGCGCGCACCTCGCGGTGCTCGGCCTCGATCTCACCCAGCCCCTCGGGCAGCCGCGGCCAGCCGCCGGCCGGGCAGTGCTCGGCCCAGATGGCGCGCTGCCGCTGCACGTCGAGCAGGGCGGCGTGCAGGTCGGCGACCGGGCGGCCGGGGCGCAGGAGGTCCTTCGCCTGCTTCTTGAGGCGGCGGCGCAGCCAGTAGCCCATCGGGGTGCCGTGCTCGGCCCGCCAGGCCTTCGACGCGGTGGCGGCGACCATGTCGGCCGGGCTCCGCTCGAAGACGATCGGCTGGAACACGTCGAGCGCCCCGCGGACGCCCGCGAGCACCTCGAGCTGCTCGGCCCAGGTGGCGAGCGTCGCGGCGGGCGTGAACCCGGTGACCTCGGCGACCTCCGCGATCCGGCTCGCGACCCGGGCGAGCCCGTCCTCGCCGGCCAGGCGCTCGGCGCGGCGCAGCGCGTCCGCGGCCTCGTCGTCGGTGAGCAGGGCGGCGCCGTACCAGGGCGTGTCGACCGGGCGGAGCGTGAACGCCCCGGCCTCGGCGGCCTCGCGCAGCTCCGCGCCGACGGCCGCGCGGCGGTCGGCGTCGAGGGTGCGCGCGACCTCGGCGGCCAGCCGGACGGTGGTGCGGGGCGCGGGCCGCTCGGCGGTGAGCCGGGCCAGCGCCTGGAAGGCGTCGTAGGCGGACGCGCCCCACGGCTCGCGGACCCGGTGCAGGCCGTCGACGTAGCCGCGCAGCCGCTCCCGGCGCTCGACGAGGGCGCGACGGAGCTCGGCGGTCGCGACCGGGTCGCCCGGGTCGACGTCGAGGGTCATCGCGCCCATCAGCCGGCGCGACGAGGCGGCGCGCCAGGCGGCGTCGGGTGCCACGTCCAGCAGGACCTCGCCCACCCCGAGCTGCTCCAGGCGCTCGCGCAGCGCGACGGCGGCGCGCCGGTGGCCGGGGACGTACAGGACGGTGCGGCCCTCGGCCGCGGCGTCGGCGACCAGCGCGGCGAGCGTACCGGTGACGTCGCTGTCGGCGGGGGCGTCGACGAACACGTGCGACCCGCCGGCGACCACGTCGAGGACGTGCTGCTGCGCCGGGTCCAGGTCGCCCACGCCGCGCTCGAGCGCCGGGTCCCGGTCGCCGCGGGCCGGCTCGGGCAGGGCGACGTCGAGCGCGGCGACCGCCTCGGGGACGCCCGCCAGCGCGGCGACGACCTCGTGCCGCTCCAGGGCGGAGGCGAGCCGGTCCAGGTCGTCGACCAGCACCTGGCCGGGGTGCACGAACGTGCCGACGACGATCCGGTCGACGAGCTGGAAGTCGTCGAGGACCGCGGTGCCGAGCGAGGTCAGCCGGGTGATCGCGTCGCGCGGGTCGAAGCCGGACCCCGTGAACGCGCTGCGCGCCACGGCGCCGGGGTCGAGCAGCACGCCGCGCGAGCGCAGCGCGCGGGCCAGGACCGGGTTCACCTCGAGGGACGGCTCGAGCGTCAGCTCGTAGTCGCTCTCGGCCGTGCCGCGGGCGCGGAGCGAGACCGGCCGGAGCAGCACGGGCGCGCGCACCCTGCGGGCCGTCGGGGCGGGGGCGCCGGTCTCCCCGTCGCCGCCGTCGTCGCCCGACCGGGCCGAGGACTCCCGGGTCGCCGTGGCGATCGCCGCGACGTCGTCGGTCGCCACGTCCGGCGTCGAGTGCTCGGTCCACGAGGCGACGCCGATGGCCAGGTAGGTCGGCGCGATGCCGTACTGCTGCGCGTAGGTCCCGGCGCGGGCGGCGACGGCCCGGGCGCGGCGCCGGGCGGTGCCGAGCGCGGCACCCTCCCGGACGAGGTTCGACAGCCGGGTCTCCCGCCCGGCGAACAGCTGGGCGATGCCGGAGGGGTGCGCGGCGGACAGGTCGAGCGCGGCGTCCCCGAGCAGCTCGACGTCGGCCAGCGTCGACCCGCCGGCCGCCTCGACGAGCGCGGCGCGCCAGGTGCCGGCGGCGCCCTCGACGAGCTCGGCGGCGGACGGCGGCTCGACCAGCACGGGGCCGCCCGGGGTCGCGGGGTCGGTGGGCTCGGGCATGGGCGTCTCGCCGTCGTGCGGGGTGTCGCGCCGGGGCGCGGGGCCCTCGGTGCCGGTCCCGGCGGTCGGGCCGCCGGCGGTCGTCGCGGGGGTCGGCGGCGTCACCGGCGCGGCCTCGGCGGAGGCGGCCGGCTGCTGCCCGGGGACGGAGCGGCGCGCAGGGACCTTCACCCGCAGCACGCTAACCGGGACACCCCCCGACCGCCGACGTGACGCGCCGCCGAGGCGGGTGATGACGCGGAACTCGCCGGGCGGGACGCCGGCGCGGGCCGCCGGCCCGGGGCGTCGGCGCGAGGCGTCGACGGGCGCGGCGCGGGGCGTCGACCGGCGGCAGCGGGGGCCGTCGACGGCGCGGCGCCGGAGCGCCCGGCCGAGCGGGGAGGGCCGCGGGCCCGGAGCAGCGGCTCGACGGGCGACGGGCGACGTAGTGAACGGTGCGCACCGCGCAGGGGGCAGGCGATGCGCACCGTCGGGATGAACTATGGCCCGCGATGGTGCAGCGGTCAACAACCTGGCGTCCCCCGGGGTGAACGCTCACACAGCCTGGTCACAGACCGGGTGCATCGCCGCAGGTCGCTGGTCGGCGCTCGTGACCGAGATCACGGTCCGACGACGAGGGCCCCGGTGCCCGACGGGGGGCGGTGCCGAGCACCGGCGACCTCGACGTCGGAGGGCCTGTCAGCCGCTGCAGGCCCTCCGACGTCGTCCATTCAAGGGCCCCCGGACCGCCGCTCACCGCGGGGTGAGTGGTCCGGGCCCCCGGGTTGAGTGGCCGGACGGGGCGGCCTGAGGGTCAGCGCGCTGCCGGTGAGCGCCAGGCGCCGCCGCACGTAGGTGCCGCGAGGGCCGGGGCTACGCTGCCGTCGTCGCCCGAGGGGAGGAGCGCCGGTGCCCGAGGACTTCGCGGTCACGGTCGGCGCCGGCACGCTGGCGCCCGCGGACGGCGACGCGCTCGCCCTCCCCCACCGGTGGACGGACGACGGCGTCCGCGCCACCGTCGCCTTCACCGGCGCGCACCTGCTGCACCTCGCGGTCGCCGGCTGCGTGCTCAACGACGTCTACCGCGAGGCGCACGCCCGCGGCCTGCCGCTCGACGGCGTCGCCGTGACGGCGCGCGGCGGGTTCGCCCCGGAGACCTGGGCGTCGACGGGCGTCACCTACGAGGTGCGGCTCGACACCACGGCCCCCGACGACGCGGTGGTCCGGCTGCTCGCCGTCGTCGACGAGGTCGCCGAGATCCCCCGCGCCGTGCGTCAGGGCGTGCCGGTCAGCCGCCCCACTGCACCAGCTCGCCCCGGCTGACCAGCCCGAGCTTCCGCAGCGCGCGGCTCATGTGGTTCTCGACGGTCCGGACGCTGAGGTAGAGCTGGTCGGCGATCTGCCGGTTGCTCAGGCCCTCGCGCGCGAGCACGGCGACCTCCTGCTCCCGGACCGAGAGCGGCTCGGCGCGCACGCCGGCGATCAGCCGGGGCACGGGCGCCCGCGCGGGTCGCGGGGTGCCCTCCTGGACGCCGAGGAGCTGCTCGGCCGCCCGGGCGAGCGCCGGGGCGGTCGCCGCGCTCGTCCGCGACACGGCCGCCGCGACCACGTCCCGGTCGCCCTCGGCGAGCCCGACCACGACCTGCGCGTACGGCTCCAGCAGCGGGACCCGGGTCCGCGCCCCGAGCTCGCGGACCGCCTGCGCCCGGAGCGCGTCGAGGTCGCCCGAGCCCAGCGTCCAGCAGAGCAGCGCGGGCTGCAGCAGCCCTTCCGCGGCGTAGGCGCGGGCCGCCCGGCGGACGATGCGCGCGCCGGCGAGCGCCTCCCCGGACGCCGCCGCGAGCGCCGCCCGGGCGAGCGGCCGCATCGAGCGCAGCAGCGGCCGGTACGCCTGCGGCGAGCGGTCCAGCTCGCGCACGAGCACCTGGGCCAGCGTGAGGTTGCCGGCGTGCGCCTGGATGACGGCGCCCACGGTGAGCCCGCGGCGGTAGAACGTGGTCCCGACCGGGCCCGGCGCGCCGAGGCGGAGCGCCGTGCTCACCGCGCGCCAGGCGGCGGCGGTCTGGGACGACATGTACAGCACCTCGGCCAGCATGCTGGCGTGCACCCGGATGGCCAGGGCGTCGACCTCGTCGTAGGCGGCGTCGAGCATCCGGCGCTGCCACTGCTCCGCCTCGTCGATGCGGCCGGCCTGCAGCAGGCCCTGGCCGCGCAGGGCCGCGAGGTAGTGCCGCGGCTCGGGCGCCGCGCAGGACAGGTCGGTGCGCTCGACCACCTCGAGCGCGGCCTCGGGCCAGCCGGCTTCGAGCAGCGCGGCGGCGCGCAGCACCGACGGCCACCCGCGCACGAACGGCACCCGCGTCTCGGGCTCGACCTCCGCCGCCACCTCCGCGGGGCTGCGGCCCGCCGCGAGCTCCCGGAGCAGGCGCGGCTTCAGCCGGCCGAGCTCGGCGACCGGGGCGAGGTCCGGGTCCACGGGGTCGGGCCACGCGTCGTCCGGCCCCGCGACGGGCCAGCCGTCGTCGGCGGGCGCGACCTCGGGCAGCGCGACGTCGGGCAGCGCGACCTCGGCCGCGTCCTCCGTCGTCCCGTCCTCCGCCTCGCCATCCTCCCACGGACGGGCGCCAGGCTGGCCGACCGCGAGGTCGACCGCCAGCGGGTCCGGCGCCGTGGCCGCCGGCCCCGCGGGGCCCGCCGCGGTCGCGGCCCAGGCGGCCCACCGGGAGCGGTAGAAGGCGAACGCCGCGCGCGCCCCCGCGTCGTCGTGCTCGCCCGGCTCCATGCGCGCGAACACCTCCTCCAGCTGCTCGGCGGCCGGCCGGAGCATCAGCGCCGCGAGGTAGGCGTTGGCCGTGGCCAGCGTCGGGTGCGCCAGCCACTCCGCCCGCCGGGCTCCCTCGTCCGCGGTGGCGCGCTCGTGCACGAGGCCGGCGACCTGCGCGACCCACGCGGGCGCGCCGCCCTCGCCGGACGGCGCGGCCAGCAGCACGGTGGTCAGGTCGTCGACCGGGGACGCCGCCGCGGCGAGGCCCCCGCCCTCGGCCGCGACCCGCTCCGCGAGCCGGCGCCGGCGGTACGGCGACACCCGCTCCCGCAGCGCGCGGGCGAGCAGCGGCGGCGACACCGCCAGCACCTCGCCGGAGCCCGCGAGCTCGTGCCCGACGACGCGGCCGTGGTCCGACAGCTCCGCGAGCGCGGACGGGTCCACCAGCCGGCCCGCCACGTCGGCCGGCAGCGGGCCGGCGCTCGCGAGCGTCTCCAGGGCCCCGACGCAGGCCGGCCCGAGCCCGGACAGGAACACGTAGGCGACCGCCTCCACGGGCACGTCGCCCAGCGTCCCGTCCTCGACCCACAGCCCGTCCTGCCGGCGCAGCGCGCCGGACGCCCGGGCCGCGTCCGCGAGCGCCACGACCGCCCGCGGGTTGCCCCCGGTGCCGGCCATCACCGACGCGGTCAGCCCGGTGTCGGCGGGCGCCCCGAGGACGGACTCGAGCAGGGTCGCGACCGCCCGGAACCCGAACGGCTGCACCCGCACCTCGGCGGGCGCCCGGCCGAGCAGCAGGTCGCGCAGGCCGCCGCCGGGGGCGCGGAGCGGGTCGGCGGTGCTCGCGGCGACGAGCAGCGACCCCGTGCGGCCGAGCACGCGCCGGGCCACGCCGAGGCTCGCGTCGTCCATCCGGTCCGCGTCGTCGACCAGGAGCACGCTGCGCCGCGCGCGCAGCTCGTCGGTCAGCCAGTCGGTCAGCGCCGCCTCGTCCGGCACGCGCACCGACGACGACGCGTGGTCGAGCAGCGCCGACAGCGGCCGGGAGCCGCCCGCGCGCAGCAGGATGCCGGTCACGCCCCGCCGCGAGGCGTCGGCGAGCAGGCCCTCCAGCACCGTCGTCTTGCCCGCGCCGCGGTCCCCGCGCACGAGGACGTCGCGGCCGAGCGGCAGCCACCGCTGCGCCGCCGCCACCGTCAGCCCGAATCCCTCTGCCTCCACCGTCAGCCCTCCGTGTGCGTCAGCCCCCGGGTAGGGACTGTTCCGCCTGGGGCACCACTCAGCGGCGGCACCGGGAGCACCTACGCAGAGCGCCGCCGCCCGGCGCGCCCCGGCGCGGAGCACGGACGCACGCGCCCCGCCGGGCACCTACCCAGGCACCGGCGCCCCGGGCCGCACGCGGTGCCGCGCGCCGGGTCGCACCCCGGGTCCGACGGCCGCCGCGCAGCCCGCGCGCGCCGGTGCCAGGCTGGTGGTCGCCGCGCGGGGGCCGGCCGGGCCCCCGCCGCCAGAGGACCGGAGACCGCGATGTCGTACACCATCGGCTACTTCGTCGGCAGCCTGTCGAGCACCTCGATCAACCGCACCCTGGCGAACGCCCTGATCGCGCTCGCCCCGGAGCAGCTGGAGTTCCGGGAGATCCCGATCGGCGGGCTCCCGCTCTACAGCCCCGACCACGACGCGGACTACCCGCCGGAGGCCCGGGAGCTCAAGCGGGCGATCACGGAGTCGGACGGCATCCTGTTCGTCTCCCCGGAGTACAACCGCTCCATCCCCGGCGCGCTGAAGAACGCGATCGACTGGGGCTCGCGCCCCTGGGGCACGAACGCGTTCGCCCGCAAGCCGACCGGCATCGCGGGCGCCTCGATCGGCAAGATCGGCACCGCCGTCATGCAGTCGTCCATGCGCGGCGTGCTGAGCTTCCTCGACGCGCCGCAGCTCAACGCCCCCGAGGTGTACGTGCAGGTGGAGGCGGGCACGTTCGCCGACGACGGGACGCTGCTGGACGACACGCTCGCGCAGTTCCTGCGGCACTACATGGCGGAGTACTGCGCGTTCGTGCAGCGGGTGCTCGCGGCGAACGCGCCGGGGCACATCGGCGATCCGGACGCGATGCCGGTCGCCTGACGGCCGGGGCGGCCGGGGCGGCCGGGTGCGGCCGCGCCGGGCTACGCGCGCGGCCGCAGCCGCAGCTCCGGCATGGGCGGCGCCGGCAGCGGCGCCGCCGGGTGCCCCTGCACGCGCCCGAACCCCGGCGCCGGTCCCCCGGGGTCGGCGATCTCGGCCTGCCAGCGGGCGCGCGCCGCGACGACCTCGTCGTGGTCCCGCCCGATGAAGTTCCACCACATGACGATCTGCTCGCCGAGCGGCAGCCCGCCGATGAGCAGCACCCGCGCCTCGACGTCGCCGGTCGCGGCGAGGGTCAGCGTCGTCGCGCCCGGCTCGCGGTACAGCAGGTGGTGCGCGGGAGCCGCGACGCCGTCGACCGCGAGCGCCCCGGCGTCGACGAGGACCGCGTGCTCGAAGGCCGGGTCCACCTCGAACGTGTGCGCGGTCCCCGGCCGCAGCCGCACCTCCGCTCCGACCAGCGGGCTGAACGTCCGCACCGGCGACGTCGACCCGGCGAGCGTGCCGAGGAACACCCGCGCCTCCCCGCCGTCGAGCGGGACGACCGGCGGGACGTGGTGCTCGAACGCCGGCGCCGCGCCGCGGTCGGCCTCCGGCAGCACGGTCCACAGCTGGACCCCGTGCAGGACCGTGGTCGCGTCGGTCGAGTCCTCGGAGTGGCTGATGCCCCGGCCGGCGGTCATGAGGTTCATCTCGCCGGGCCGGACGAGGCAGTGGGTGCCGAGGCTGTCGCGGTGCTCGATCTCGCCCGAGAACAGCCAGGACACCGTCTGGAGGCCGGTGTGCGGGTGCGGCGGGACGCGCATCCCGCCGGTCGCGGCGACGTCGTCGGGCCCGTAGTGGTCGAGGAAGCACCACGCGCCGACGAACGACCGGGCCCGCTGGGGCAGCGTGCGCCGGACCGACATCGCGCGGATGCCCCCGAGCGGGACGTCCCGGGGCTCGAGGAGCTCGACCCCGGCGGGGAGGCCGGCGCCGGCGTCGCCGCCGCCGGGGGTGCACACGCGCTCGGTGGCGACGGCCTCGAGGTTGGTCATGGTCGCTCCCTGACTGGCGCGGCGGGCGGGGCGACCAGGGTACGTCGGGCGCCGAGCGCGGGAGACGCAGCCGAGCGCGGTACCTGGGGGTACCGCGCTCGACGCGAGCCACCGCGCTCGGCGGCGAGCGTCAGCCCTTCCGGGTGACCCGGCGCAGCACGGCGACGGCCGCGAGGCCGCCGGCGATCCACGGGCCCGCCACGATCAGCGGGTCCAGCACCTGGTGCCGGACGTCGACCCGGCCCTTCCGCGAGGCGATCGGGTGCCGGCGCGGCTCGGACAGGATCCCGGTCTCGGTGATCGGGTTGTCCGGGTGCAGCGTGCCGAACGACTTCAGGTGCTCGGTCGTGGACTCCACCCGGTCGGCGGCGATCAGCAGCAGCCAGTGCGCGGCGCGGCCCTCGCTGAACCGGTCGTAGGCGTACCGCCGGATCGCCCCGGCGGGGCCGTGCAGCGGCTGCGCGGTGCCGAACACCGGCGGGAGCTGGGTGTGCTCGATCGACCGCTCCCGCGGGTACGGCTCCGGCTGGCGCTCCGGGAAGTCCCAGTGGGCACCGGTGGGGAGGTCGGTCCGCTCGCGCGGGTACGACGGGCGGTCGGCGGGGTCGAGGTCGGCACCCCAGCCGGGGATGCGGGCCCGGAGCTGCTCCGGCGTCTCCGCGAGCGGCGGCTTCTCGGCGCGGTACGGCATGGTCGTGCCCCCTCAGTCCTCGTCCGGGATGATGACCGGCTTGATCATGCCGTCGAGCTTCGACGACATCAGGTGGTACCCCTCGGCGATGTGCTCGAGCGGGATGCGGTGCGTGATGATGTCCGACGGCTTGAGGTAGCCGTTCCGGATGTGCTCGAGCAGCCGCGGCCACTGCCGGGCCACCGGCGCCTGGTTCATCCGCAGCGTCAGGCCCTTGTTCATCGCGTCGCCGAACTTCACGGCGGAGAAGATCGGGCCGTAGGCGCCCATCACGGAGACGGTGCCGCCCTTGCGGACGCCGTCGATCGCCCAGTTCAGCGCGACCGGCGACCCGCCCTGCAGCTTGAGCTTGGCCGCGGTGACGTGCTGGATCAGGTTGCCGTCCGCCTCCGCGCCGACCGCCTCGATCACGCGGTCGAACCCGAGGCCGTCGGTGGCGTGCTTCATCTCGACCACGATGTCCCGGTACTCCGCGTAGTTGCGCGTCTCGGCGTGGGCGAACTCCTTCGCCTTCTCGAGCCGGTAGTCGAGCTGGTCGATCACGACCACCCGGCCGGCGCCCATCAGCCAGGCCGACCGCGCCGCGAACAGGCCGACCGGGCCCGCTCCGAGCACCGCGACCGTGTCGCCCTCGCGGATGTCCGCGAGCTGCGCGCCGAAGTAGCCGGTGGACAGCGCGTCGGTCATCAGCAGCGCGTCCTCGTCGTCCAGCCAGTCCGGGATCTTCTCCGGGCCGACGTCGGCGAACGGCACGCGCACGTACTGCGCCTGGCCGCCGTCGTAGCCGCCGGTCGTGTGGGAGTACCCGTAGATGCCGCCGACCGCGGTCGCGTTCGGGTTCACGTTGTGGCAGTTCGAGTACAGGCCGCGCGCGCAGAAGAAGCACGTCCCGCAGTAGATGTTGAACGGCACCATCACGCGGTCGCCGACCTGCAGGTTTTGCACCGACGAGCCGACCTGCTCGACCACCCCGATGAACTCGTGGCCGAACGTGTGGCCGATCCGGGTGTCGGGCATCATCCCGTGGTAGAGGTGCAGGTCGGAACCGCAGATCGCGGCTCGCACGACCTTCACGATCGCGTCGTTCGGATGCTCGATCCTCGGGACGTCCTTCTCCTCCACGCGGACCTTGTACGGCCCGCGATACACCATGGCGCGCATCGACGTACCCCTCTCGGCGATTCGGTGACCCTCAGCCTGCGGACTGCGGGGCGATGCCGCATCCGGGGGCGGCCCGCGGTTCCCCGGCCGCGCGGATCGGTGCGACGATCGGCCCGTGCTTGCCGTCCGCCGACCCGCCGTCGCCCTGCTCGGGACCGCCGTGCTCGCCGCCGTGACCGGCCTGGTCACCGGCTGCTCCCCCGCCGGCTCCCCCGCCGCACCCGCGCCGTCCGCGTCCGAGCACCTGGGCGGGCAGCCGACGCCGGACGTCACCGGGGTGGCCGCGGGCGGGGCGCTCACCGAGGCGTCGGACCCGTACTTCGAGGGGATGGCGCTCGCCGGGCTGGGTGCGGAGCCGTCGGTGCTCGCCGCCGACGGCTCGCAGGCGACGGTGGCCGAGCTGCGCGACGGCGACCGGGTCGAGGTGTGGCTGGCGCCGGAGGCCCGGTGCGCGGAGTCGGCGCCGG
The DNA here is from genome assembly GCF_058792015.1 of Cellulomonas sp. EB106-03-03-XG116. Taxonomy (NCBI): domain Bacteria; kingdom Bacillati; phylum Actinomycetota; class Actinomycetes; order Micrococcales; family Cellulomonadaceae; genus Cellulomonas; species Cellulomonas sp. EB106-03-03-XG116. The sequence continues at coordinate 153,715 of NZ_JBYTEP010000001.1, read as the reverse complement.
TGCAGTGCGACGTTCTGACCGTGCGGGTGACCGAGGCGGCCGCCGTCCCCAGCCCGACGGCGACGGAGACGCCCGCGCCGTAGCATCGCGGGCGATGAGCACCGCGCCCCTCGCCGAGCCGGCCCCGGTCGAGCCCGGCGCCGCCGCGCGGGATCTGCTGGCCCGGCACGGCGCCCTGGCCGACCGCGCCCGCGCGGTGCTCGACCACCTCGACGGCGCGACCGTCCGCGTGGCCGGGCTGGTCGAGACCGACCGCGAGCAGCGGGTCCGCGCCGAGCTGGGCGTCGTCCCCGTCGAGCAGCTCGGCGCGATGACCGACCGGAACCTGCGGCTGCGGGCCCTGACGGACGCCAGGTACGCCACGGCGGCCGACCTGCTCGGGGTCCCCGCTGCCGCGCTCGACGAGGTCCCGGGCGTCGGGACGCAGACCGCCCGGAGCGTCGTCGCCGCGGTCGACCAGCTCGCCGAGGCGGTCCGGGCCGGGGTGCCGGTGCGCCTGGAGGTCGACCGCTCCGGCCGCCCCGACACCGCGACCACGGCCGAGGTGCTGCGGCTGCTCGACCGGCTGCTCCGGCTGCGCCCGCTCGTCGAGCCGCACCGCGAGGCGCTCACCGCCTACGCGTCGGCGGTGCCGGTGCACGCCGCGTCCGCCGCACCCGCCGCAGGCCGGCTGCGGTTCGCGCTGTCCCGGCGGGCGACGAAGGACCGCGCGCGCGGGGCGCTGGCGGCCCTGGCGGCCTGGGACGCCACGCTGGACGCGGGCGGTCTGGCCGCGACGATCGACCGGCTCGCCGCCGCGTGCGCCGTCCCCGACACCGACGGCCCGGCGCTGTGGGAGGCGTTCGAGCGGCGCGCGGCCGAGCTGTACGGCGTGCTCGGCACGATCGTGCCGCTCGCCCAGGACGTGCTCGCCGCGCGCGGCCTGCTCACGGCGGAGCTCGCCGAGCGGGTCGCCGCGCACCCGCTCGACCTGGCGGGACTGCGGGTGCCGCTGCGCGGGTACCAGGAGTTCGGCGCGCGGTTCGCGCTCAACCAGGGCCGGGCGCTGCTCGGCGACGAGATGGGCCTCGGCAAGACCGTGCAGGCGCTGGCCGCGATCGCGCACCTGGCGGCCGGCGGCGAGCGGCGGTTCCTCGTCGTCTGCCCCGCCGGGGTGCTGGTGAACTGGCTGCGCGAGATCGACGCGAAGACCACCCTGACCGGGCACCGCCTGCACGGGCCGGACCGCGCCGCGGCGATCGCCCGCTGGCACGCCGAGGGCGGGGTCGGGGTGACGACGTTCGAGGGCCTCCCGCACGTGCCGCTCGACGGCGCCGACGGGGTGGCGATGCTGGTCGTCGACGAGGCGCACTACGTGAAGAACCCGGAGGCGCAGCGGTCCCGGGCGGTGGCGGCGTGGGCGTCGGCGGTGTGGCGGTTGCTGCTGCTGACCGGCACGCCGATGGACAACCGGATCGACGACTTCGTGGCCCTCGTGCGGCTCCTCGACCCGGACCTCGCGGGGTCGCTCCCCCGGCACCTGGGCCTCGTGGGCGCGGACACCTTCCGCCGGGACGTCGCGCCGGTCTACCTGCGCCGGAACCAGGCCGACGTGCTGGTCGAGCTGCCCGACCTGGTCCTGGTCGACGAGTGGGAGGACCTGTCCCCCGCCGGCGAGGAGGTCTACCGGGCCGCGGTGGCGACCGGCAACTTCATGGCGATGCGCCGCGCGGCCTGGCTCACGGCCGACCCGGGCGAGTCGACCAAGCTCGGCCGGCTGCGGGAGATCGTCGCCGAGGCCGGGGCGAACGGGCAGCGCACGGTCGTGTTCTCGTACTTCCGGGACGTGCTGGACGTGGTCGCCGGGGCGCTGGGGGCCGGGCCCGGCGCGCCCCGGGTGTTCGGCCCGCTCACCGGCGACGTCCCCGCCGACGAGCGTCAGGAGGTCATCGACGCCTTCTCGGCCGGGCCCCGCGACGGCGTGCTGGTCGCGCAGATCACCGTCGGCGGCGTCGGGCTGAACCTCCAGGCCGCGTCCGTGACGGTGCTCTGCGAGCCGCAGCTCACCCCGTCGGCGGAGGCGCAGGCCGTCGCCCGGCTGCACCGGATGGGCCAGGTGCGAGCGGTCGTGGCGCACCGGCTGCTCGCCGAGGACGGCGTGGACGAGCGCCTCGTCGAGCTGCTGGCCGGCAAGCGGCGCGTGTTCGACGCCTACGTGCGGGAGTCGTCGGTGGCCGCGGCGGCCGTCGCGGCGGTCGACGTGACCGAGGCGGGGCTGGCGCGGGAGGTCGTCGCGATGGAGCAGGCGCGCCTCGGCTACGGGCCCGTGTGGGACGAGCTGGCGGCGGCCCCGGACTAGGGGGCTACTGCTGCGCGACCCGGTCGGGCCAGGCGCCCTGCTCGCCGCGGTGCCGGACCGCGCGGCCGACGACCAGGCCGGCCAGCGCGCTGGACGCGTTCCTGCCCTCGACGTGCCAGGTGTTCCGGTCGCCCGAGGTCTCGATCACCAGGACGCCGTCGACCTGGCCGTCCGGCTGGTCGCGGCGGACCTCGTAGCGGACCTCCGCCGCGTTCTCGTCGATCTTGTCGGCGTAGACCAGGACCCCGCTCATACGCACTGTGTACACGGTGACGCCCGGCGGACGCGAACTGGCGTCCGGGCGTGCGTCCGCGGTGGGCGCACGCCGGCGCCGTCGGGCGCCCACGCCGCGGGCGGAGCCGCCACGTCTGGCGCGCCGTCGTCCCTCCGCCTGTGCTCAGCGCGACGCCGCGGGGCCGCTCTGCGCCGGGAGCGGCTGCGTCGGCCAGGGCCCGACGTACTTGCCCGGCACGGCGACGGGCACCGCGTCCGTGGCCAGTCCCTGCTGGACCAGGCGCACGACCCGGGTCGCGAGCTCGTCCAGGGTGTCGCCCCACTCGGTCGGCGCCGGCGTGGTTCCCGACGGGTCCAGCTCCTCCAGCACCAGGACGGGCACGTCGGTGCCCGTGACGGTGACCTCGATCAGCGCGCGCCAGACCGTGCCGGGGCGGACGACGACCTCGCCCTCCCCGGGGCGCTCGGAGAACTCGGCGATGCTGCGGCCCGTCCGGTTGAGCAGGACGAGCAGCCGGGCCGCGGAGAAGTTCTCCGTCGCGACCCGCGCGCTGCGCGACGACGAGACGACGCCCGCGAGGACGCCGACGGCGTGGGGCAGCGGCTCGCCGGCCGCCAGCCCGCGGAAGGTGATGCCGTTGAACTCGGGGAGCTTGGCGATGGCGTCGAGGAAGCTGCTCAGCGGGCTGCTCATCGGCGGCGGTCCTGCTCCGCGCGTGCGGCGCGCTCCTCCGGCGTCGACACCAGCTCGGTGACCGTGGGTAGAGCGCCCTTGCGGTCGCTGATGTCCCCCGGGCGCAGCTCTCCGACACGCTCCGAGCTCTCCTCGAGCGCGCGCCGCAGCAGCGCCTCGACCTGTCGCCTGCGCTCGTCGGGCGAGAGCCCGTCGAGGTCGTCGGAGCTCCAGGTGCGCGGATCCGGCCGGGGGTCCTGCGTCGCGTCGTCCATCCGGCTCATCGTGCCACTTCACGTCCGACGAACGACCAGAAGCTGGAGGCGCCCTCGCCGAACAGCTGGGCGTCACGCACCTCGAACACCGTGCCCGGTGGCATCAGGATCTCTGCCTCTCTCCCGAAGTGCGAGAGCGGCTGGAGGTCCACCCCGCTCCGTCCCTCGACGGTGATGAACGCGTTGCCGCCGTTTCGCAGCCGGAACTCCTCGGCGATACGCGCCTCGGTGGACGTGCTCCAGAACGCCGGGTCGCTGACGTGGTTGCCGGGCTGCTGCCACTGCGCGAGCACGTCGTCGGGCATGCGGGTGCCTCGGAACGTGGTCTCGCCGTGCGTCGGCAGCTTTCCCATGCCGGACACAGCCGCGTCGACCTCGCTCTGGATCCGAGCCGCGTCCTCAGCCGCGTAGGCGGAGGGGTTGCGGAGGTAGCCGTTCATCTCCGTGTAGCCCTCGTCCGTCGTGTACCGGTAGATGTTGCGCACCTCGTCCGGCTCGAGCGTCGGGTGCCGCGCCGCGACCGCGTCGGACCAGGCGTCGAGGTCGCCGCCCGGGTTCTTGGGATGGAGCGCGTCGAGGTCGCTGATGTCCGGGAGCGGGCTGCGCGCCGGCACCGACGGCGCATCGGGCACCCGCGGCGCCGACGGCGCCCCGCTCCCACCGGGCAACCGCCCCCGCACGCCCGAGGCGAGCCGCGCGAGCACGTCCTTCATCGCCTCCAGCAGCCCCTTCAGCGACTTCGCCGAGGTGAGCAGGTCCGTCACCGAGCGCCCGACCCGCACGGCCAGCGACGACACCCGAGTCGTCACCTGCGAGACCACGTACGGCGTCGCCAGACCGACGGTCAGGACGAGCTCCGCGGCCCACGAGATGATCGAGCCGACGAGCTGCGCCAGCGTGTCCCGGACCAGGTCGTGCACGACCTGGACGACGGTCGAGCACGTGCGCAGGGCGGACGCCATCGCCGAGGCGGATCCACCCCCGGCGCGCACCCGGTCCGCGAGGTTGTTCGCGTAGGTTGCGTACGCGACGACCGAGGCGCCCGACATGGCCTCGAGGTCGGCGGCCACGATGCGGTTGAGCTCGTCGCCCGCGCCGTTCATCGCCGTCGCGACGTTCTCCCACGTGGCGGCGAACCCGAGCACCGCACCGGCGTCGCCGGTCAGGTCGTTCAGCCAGCCCTTCAGCGGCTCCAGGTGCTCCATCAGCCAGCCGAGCCCGGCGGCGATGAGCGAGCCCAGCGGGTCCATGACGGCGGCGGCGGTGTCCAGCGCGACGCCGACCCCGGAGAGCCCCGCCGCGAGCCAGTCGCCCGACTGCAGGGACGCCGACAGCTGGGTCACGGAGTCGAGCAGGCCGGAGCCGCCGAACGCGGTCGAGGTGTCGACCGGGCCGGCGACCAGCGGGTTGGCCGTCACCGGTCGAGCGCCCGGGCGATCGTCTGCATCCGGGCCTCGACGCGCTGGTCGGCCTCGTCGATCGAGCGCGCCATCGCACCCAGCTCGGTGATCATGCCGTCGGCGGCCTCGCGCATCGCCGTGACGGCGTCCCGGGCGGCGCTGTCGACGCCCGAGACGATGCCCGGCAGGAACGAGCACAGGACGCCGAACGCGCCGCCGTGCAGGTCGACGGAACCGGCGGCCGCCTGCGCGGTGCCGAGGTCGCCGGCCACCTGGCCGACGCGCGTGCCGTGGCGCCGCAGCACCTCGGTGTCGACCTCGAAGCCCCCGCTCACGCGGTCACCGCAGCCGGCCGGCGAGCTCGGCCCGCAGGTGCTCCGTCACCGCCGACTCCTCGCCGAACGCGTCGGCCGTGACCGCGAGCGCCTGGCGCCCGGCGTCCCGGCCCGCGGCGCGGACGGTCTCGACGATGAGCGCCGCCAGGTCGCGGGGCGCGAGGTCGGTCGCGGCGTCGGCGAGCTGGAGGTCGACCAGCTGGCCCGACGGGTCGGCCTCGGCGGTCACCTCGCCCCGCGGGCTGCGCGCCCGGCCGCGGAGGCGGTCGAGCGCGTCCTTCACCTCGGCGGCCTTGACGGCGCGCTCCTGAGCGGCGCGGATGTCGGCCTGGACGCGCTCGATCGCGGCGTCAGGGTCGTCGTAGAACGAGGTCACGTGACGCACTGTAACGGCGGCTCCGACTCCGCGACGCCCCGGTGCGCCGAGCGCCACCCGTCCGGACGCCGCGCGTGCGCCGAGACTGCAGAACCGGACTGCAGCACGCCCCGCGCGCACAGTCCGGTTCTGCAGTCTCGGTGGCCCCGGCCGCGTCAGGCGTGCGGGGTCGCCGGGGTCACGCGTGCGCCGCGGCGGTTCGGGGGCTCGATCGGCGCCGCGTCGACGTAGGCCCGGGCGCGCACGCGGTCGTCCTCGTCGACGAGCCAGACGTGCAGCCGCGCCGCCGGCAGGGCGCCGGGCGACGGCACCGTCACGCGCACGGCTCCGCTCAGCACGTACGGCTCCGCCTTCACGGGCTCGGACTCGGCGGCGGACGCCACCGGAGCGGAACCGAACGGCGTCCCCGCCGGCACCCACGCCGCCCGCACCCGCCCGAGCAGGGGCGCCGGGCCGTGGTGCGACACGTGCACGTCGAGGTCGAGCGGACCGGACGGCACCGGGATGTCCCCGCCGGCGTGCGCCGGGACCAGGTCCAGCACCAGCGTCGTGGGCGCGTTCACGTCCCGCGGGTCGACCCCGCCGAGGTCCTTGGGCCGCCGGTCGGCGTCGCGCAGGCCGGCCATCTCGTGCTCGACGTCGGTGAGCTCGGTGTAGACGTAGCCGACGAACCGGTCGTGCCGCCGGATCTCCTGGGTCTGCCAGCGCAGGTGCCAGCCGCGCTCCAGCGACGTGAACCCGGCGCCGTACTCGCTGTTCAGCACCGGCACGCCCGTGCGCGGGAACGACGCCGAGCCGTAGAACGACTTGTCGACGACGAAGTCCGGCCCCAGCTTCACCGGGAAGTCCTCGCGGGTGCCGTCCGCGAGCGCCGCGAGGTTCGCCGCCCAGGTCGCCGGGTCCTCGTCGTAGTAGTGCCAGTCGACCAGGTCGGTGCGGACGTGCGCCCAGCCGGAGTTCTCCACCACCGGGCGGGTGTCGTCGAGCGACCGCAGCAGGTCGTACGCCCGGGTCGCCGCCTCGGCGCGCTCGGGCGACCCCGGGATGTCCCAGTCCAGGCCCCACTCCTCGTTGTAGAGCCCCCAGATGACGATCGACGGGTGGTTGCCGTCCCGCTCGACCATCGGCGCGAGCTGCGCCTCGAACGCCGCGGCCGCGGCGGCGCTGAACCGGCTCGGCGCCGGCGGCTCCGCCCAGACGAGCATGCCCATCCGGTCGGCGGCGTGCAGCCAGCGCGGGTCCTCGAGCTTGATGTGCTTGCGCACCAGCGTGTAGCCGAGGTCCCGCGCGAGCTCCAGGTCGGCGAGCAGCGCGGCCTCGTCGGGCGCGGTCGGGCCGGTGCCGGGCCAGTAGCCCTGATCCAGGACCCCGGTGACGTAGAGGCGCTCGCCGTTGAGCAGCAGGTGCTCGCCCGCCGTCTCGACGCGGCGCAGGCCCGCCGTCACCCGGACCGCGTCGGCGTCGCCCGGCGTGCCGTCCTCGGTCGACACGGCCAGGACGTACAGATGCGGGTCGGCGGGGCTCCAGGTCCGCGGCTCGGCGAGGTCGAGCCGGCCGCGCGCGACGCCGTCGGCACCCGCCACGAGGGAGACCCGCTCCCCCGCGGCCGACCCCTCGACGACCTCGACCTCCACCGCCGCCCCCGCGGCCGCCGATCCCGCGAGCGCCACCGTCACCTCGAAGCCCGCGAGCGAGTCGCCCCGCACCGCGACCGACGCGGCGTAGGTCGACCCGCGCGCCTCCAGCCACACGCTCTGCCAGATGCCGGAGGTCGGCGTGAAGGAGACGCCGTCGTAGTCGTCGCGGGGGACCGACCGCTGCTTGCCGTGCGGGATCGACCGCTTGTCGGCGGGGGCGTGGACCTCGACCTCCAGCACCCCCGTGGCGCCAGGCGCGAGGATCCCGGTCAGGTCGACCTCGAACGGGGTGTGCCCGCCGACGTGCTCGGCGATCTCGGCCCCGTCGACCCGGACGACAGCTCTGTGGTGCACCGCGCCGAAGCACAGCAGCGCGCGCGCCCCGGCCCAGTCCGCGGGGACGGTGATCGACCGGCGGTACGTCGCGTGCTCGAGCCAGGTGCGGGCGACGCCGGACGCCGCGGTCTCCCAGGCGAACGGCACCACGACAGGGACGGTGCCGTCGGGCAGGTCCAGGTCCCAGGTGCCGTTGAGCGGGACCCACCGGTCGGACCGGTCGAGGTCGGGGCGCGGGTACTCGGGGCGGGGAAGTGAAGGGTGGGAGGGCGCAGTGCGGGGGACGGCGGGCGTGGCGGGCGCGCCGGGCAGGGCTGCGGTCATCGTGCGGGGCCTTTCGGAGGAGAAGCGGAGGTCAGCCCTTGACGCTTCCGGCGAGGATGCCGTTGATGAAGTGCTTCTGGAGGGCGATGAAGACGAGCAGGAGCGGGATCAGCGCGATCGACGCGGCCGCCAGCAGCTCGCCGGTGACGGTGGCGTAGTCGGCGCCGATCCGGTTGCCGGTGATGTTCTGCGCGAGCGTCGACAGCACGACCTGGAGCGTCGCCATCCGCGAGGACGAGGCGGCGACGACCGGCCAGACGAAGTCGTTGTAGATGTTCATGACGGTCAGCACCGCGAGGCCGGCGAGCGCCGGCCGGATCACCGGCAGGACGATCCGCCAGAAGATGCCGAACTCGGTGCAGCCGTCGACGCGGGCGGCGTCGAGCAGCTCGTCGGGGACGGCCGCGATCACCTGGCGCATCCAGAAGATCGCGAACGCGTCCACGGCCCCGGGGAGGATCAGCGCCTGGTACGTGTTGACCCAGCCGAGCTCCTTCATCTCCAGCAGCAGCGGGATGATCAGCACGATCGTCGGGAGCATCAGCGTGATCAGCACGGTGCCGAACAGCAGGTCCCGGCCGCGGAACGTGTACTTGGCGAACGCGTAGGCGGCGAGCGGGGCGCAGAACAGGGTCAGCGAGCCCTTGGCGACCAGCACGACGGCGGTGTTGAGGAACCCCTGACCGATCGGCACGTCCGCGAACATCCGGCGGAAGTTCTCCAGGGTCAGCGACGACGGGTCGAGCCCGAGCGGGTCGCCGACGATCTGGGTCGCGGGCTTGAACGCGGACACCAGCGCCCACACCACGGGCGCGAGGAACGCGAGCGCCAGCACGAGCAGGAACGCCTGGGTGCCGAGCGGGCCGGGGGCCCAGCGGCGGCGGGGCCCGCGGGCCGGGGCGGTCCCCGGGTCGACGGGACGCCGAGGCGACCGGGGGGCGGAGCCCACGGGACGGGTCTCGGTGGCGGTCATCAGTCCTCCGACCGGAGCAGCCGCACGAACCCCAGCGACAGCGCCATCACGATGATCACGAGCAGGAACGAGTTGGCCGCGCCGGTGCCGAGGTCGGCCCGGTTGATGTGGTCGTACAGGTGCAGGCCGGCGGTGGTCGTCGAGCCGTAGGGCCCGCCGTCGGTGACGACGAACGGCTCGGCGAACATCTGGAACACCGCGAGCGTCTGCAGCACGACGGAGAACATCAGCGTGCGGCGCACCAGCGGGACGGTGATGCTCCAGAACCGCCGCACCGGCGACGCCCCGTCGATCGAGGCGGCCTCGTAGACCGCGCCGTCGATGGACTGCAGCCCGGACAGCAGGATCACGACGATGAAGCCGGTGGTCTTCCAGCCGAACAGCAGCGCGAGGGTCGGCTTGGCCCACTGGGTCGTCGTCAGCCAGCCGACGTCGGGCAGCCCGACCAGGTTCAGCAGGCCGTTGACCGCGCCGTAGTCCCGGTCGAACACGACGACCCAGATCTGCGCGACCGCCACCAGCGGCGTCACGAACGGCACCAGGAACGCGATCCGGTAGAAGCCGCGCATCCGGGTCTTCGCGTTGTCGAGCAGCACCGCGACCACGAGGGCCAGCGCCATCTGCACGGGCACGATCAGCAGCCACAGCACGGCGGAGTTGCCGAGCGACGACCAGAACGCCTCGTTGCCGAGCAGGTAGGTGTAGTTGCCGAGCCCGACCCACTCCGCCGCCCCGCTCCCCCGCCAGTTGGTGAAGGACAGCCGCAGCGTGAACAGCATCGGGTAGACGCTGAACGCCACGAAGATCGCGACGAACGGGGCGACGAACACGTACGGGGCCACGGCCCGGGGCAGGTGCGGGCGCCTCCTGCCCCGGGCCGCGACGCGTGCCGTGGTGGCGGCAGCGGTCACTGCCGGTCCACGAGGTTGGCCTGGATGTCCGCGGTCGACTGCTCGATCACCTGGTCCGGCGTGAGCTCGCCGTCGAGCATGCGCTGCACGTTCGTCCCTAGGTAGTCCACGGCGCCCGCCCACCACGACGGCGTCGGCGCGCCGCCGGGGATCTCGGACCCGGCCTCGACCGCGGTGGTCCACAGGTCCTGGTCGCCGAGCCCGGCCACGGGGCCGAACAGCGGCTTGTCGGGGTCGGCGGCCGGCGCGTAGGCCGGGATCGAGGTGGCGAGGCCGTTCGGGTAGGTGTCGTTCGGGCCCCAGACCGCCGAGTAGCCGGCCTCGTCGTACATGAGGAACTCGTAGAACAGCCAGGCGAGCTCTGCGTTCTCCCCGGCCTTCGGCAGCACGAACGACGAGCCGCCCATCGCGCCGGACCGCGCCCCGCCGTCCTCCCACGCCGGCAGCGGCATGGCCCGCCAGTCGCCGGAGGTCTGGGTGAGCTGCTGCTCGGGGGCGAACGAGAACCAGATCGCCCACGGGTAGAACACCTGCTGGCCGCTCTCCAGCGGGCCGACGTCGCTGGGCGACAGGTACTCGGCGCGGGTGCCCAGTCCCTCGGTCTGCACGGTGTCGAGCCAGCCGAGGATCTGCCGGTAGGCGTCGGAGTCGAGCCGCAGCTCGCCGTCCTCGTCGGCGATCGACGTGCCGAGCTGGCTCGCGTACATCTCGAGCTGCAGCTGGCCGAGGAACGCGCTCTGCTCCAGGTGGATCGGCTTCGACCCCGGCACGGCGGCCTGGTACTGCCGCGCGGCCTCGAGCAGGTCGTCGTAGGTCGCGATCTGCGTGACGTCGACGCCCGCCGCCTCGAGCGCGGTCGCGTTGTAGAACAGCAGGCCGGGGTCGAGGTCGAACGGGACGCCGTAGATGCCGCCGTCGAGCGAGTTCACGTCGATCTTCTGCGGCGCGATGTCGTCGGTGTACGGCTCGAGGACGTCGGTGAGGTCCCAGAGGTAGTCCGCGTACCCGGCGACCTTGGCGTCGTCGAGGAACACGCCGTCGGGGACGTCGGTCTCGGTGATGAGCGTGTTCTGCAGCTTCGCGTCGATGTCGACCGCCTCGTGGTGCACCACGATGTCCGGGTACACCTCGTTGAAGTCGTCGATCACGGCGTCGAAGACGTTGAACAGGTCGCCGGAGCGGTCCCAGATGGTGATCTCGCCACTGGGGCTGTCGCCGCTCGGGGCCTGGAGGCGGTCGGCGTCGGCCGCGGCGCTGCTGCCGCCGTCGGAGCCGTCGCCGGAGCCGCCGGAGATGGACGGGCCGCAGGCGGCGAGGGCGGTCGCGGCGGCGAGCGCGGTCGCCACCAGGGCGATCGGGCGTCCGCGGCGGGCTCGCCGGGCGGGGTGGGTCGGGTGCATCGGCACTCCCTTGTGCGATCGGGCGTCGACGCCGCGGGGCGGGCGGGGCGTCGACGGGTCCGGCTTGCGTCTTTGCCAACGTGTGCAAACTAGACCTTCTTTGCACACGTTGCAAGACCCCTATGCTGGGCTTCACCCACGACGAGGAGGTGGCATGGCCGCGACCCTGCGCGACGTCGCCGAGCACGCCCAGGTCTCCGTGCGGACCGTGTCGAACGTGGTCAGCGGGTACACCCACGTGAGCGAGCGCATGCGCACCCGCGTGCTCGCCGCGATCGAGGAGCTCGACTACCGCCCCAACCCCGTCGCGCGCACCCTGCGCACCGGCCGCACCGGCGTGCTCGCGCTGGTGGTCCCCGAGATCGACCTGCCGTACTTCGCCGAGCTCGCCCGCGAGGTGATCAACGCCGCCGCCGACCTCGGCTACCGCGTGATGGTCGACCAGACCGGCCACGACCACGAGCGCGAGCGGCAGCTCCTCACCGGCGCCGACCGGACCATGCTGTTCGACGGCGTCCTGTTCAGCCCCCTGGTCACGCGGTCCGAGCTGCTGGAGATGCAGGGCTCGTCGACCATGCCGCTGGTCCTGCTCGGGGAGCACGACTTCGACGGCCGGTACGACCACGTGGCGATCGACAACGTGCAGGCCGCAGCCGACGCGGTGTCGCACCTCGTCGCCGTCGGGCGGACCCGGATCGCCGCGATCGGGGCGCAGCCGGAGGAGTCGTACGCGACGCCGCAGCAGCGCACCACCGGGTACGAGCGGGCGCTGCGCGCGGCGGGGCTGGCCGTCGACCCCGCGCTGCTGCGCGCCGCCGCGCACTACCGGCGGGCCGACGGGTACGCCGCCGCGGCGTCGCTCCTCGCGCTGCCCGACCGGCCGGACGCGATCTTCTGCTACTCGGACCTGCTGGCGATGGGCGCGATGCGCGCCGTGTTCGACGCCGGGCTGCGGGTGCCGGAGGACGTCGCGGTCATCGGGATCGACGACATCGAGGAGGGCCGGTACTCGCGCCCCACGCTGTCGACGGTGTCGCTGGACACGCCGTTCATCGCCCGCGAGGCGGTGGCGCGGATCGCCGCGCGGATCTCGGACCCGGACACCCCGGCGGTGGAGGTGACGGCGCCGCACACGGTGCGCGCCCGGGAGAGCACCGGCGCCTGACCCCGGTGCCGACCCGGGGGGCCCGGGCTGCGAGGGGCACTGCCACGATGACCGGCATGGAGACCCGCCGCAGGCCGCGCACCCGGATCGCTCTCGCCGTCGGGGTCGCCGCCGCGACCGTGCTGCTGCTCGCCGCCTGCGCCGCGGGCGTGAACCCCGACGTCGGTCAGGCGCCGCCCGGGGCCGAGGAGCCGGCCGGGTTCTGGCTCGGGCTCTGGCACGGGATCATCCTGCCGGTCACCTGGATCGTGTCGCTGTTCACCCGGACCGTCTCGCCGTACGAGGTGTTCAACTCGGGGAACTGGTACGACTTCGGGTTCGTCCTGGGGATCACGATCGTGTTCGGGGGCCCGTTCGGGGCGGGACGGGCTGCGCGGCGGCGTTGACGGGCGCGGGCGCGGGTGCCGCCGCCCGCGCGGCCCGCGCCTCGACCGCCAGCACCACGGCCACCCCGGCCGCGCACAGCACGAACCCCAGGACCGTCACCGCGGTCAGCGACTCCCCCAGCCCGACGGCGCCCGCCGCCGCGGTGGCCGGCGCGACCAGGAACAGCAGCGCGTTGAGCGCCGTCACCCCGATCCGGCGCAGCAGCCACCAGTACAGCCCGTAGGCGACGAGCGTCGGGAACACCGCGGCCAGCGCCGTGGCCACCCAGAACGCGCCGTCGGCCGGCAGCGCGAGCTCACCCGCGACCGCCGCCGCGACCAGCAGCGCCGCCGCCGTCACCACCACCTGCACCGTGAGCACGACCAGCACCGGCGGCCGCGAGGGCGACCGGCGCTCGAGGAACGTCGCCGCCACGAGGCACGCCATCGCGGCGAGCGGCAGCAGGTACGCCGCCGCGGGCGCCTGCGACCCGCCGAGCTGCGACCGCACCACGAGCAGCACCCCGACCGCGCCGACGGCCAGGCCGGCCCACTGCGCGCCGCGCACCCGCAGGCCGAGCAGCGGCCCGACGAGCGTCGCGACCACCAGCGGCTGCACCGCGTCGATGAGCGCCGTGGTCCCCGTCGCCACGCCCGCGGCGATCGCGGCGTACACGAGCACGACGTAGCCGAGCTGCGCGAACAGCCCGATCACCGCCTGCCGGCGCAGGTCGGCGGGCGGGACGGCGCGGGCGGCCCCGGTCGCGAGCGTCACCACCACCAGGGCCACCGCGACCGGGACGAACCGCCAGACGAGGAGGGTCAGCGGCGGGGCGTCGACCGTCGCGACCTTCGCGATGACGAAGCCGGAGCTCCAGGACGCGACGAAGCCGATGGCGGCCACACCGACGAGCACGGGCGCGAGTAGACCGACCTGTTTACTCATGGCGTGGGACTATACAGACCTGTTTACTGGCGCGCCCCCGGACGCGGGACGACCGGCGCCCGGCGCCCGCGGCGTCGCCTACCAGCGCTCCAGCACGGCCAGCATCTCGGCGACCGCCTCGCGCTGCGCGGGCCGCAGGTCGGTCCGGCGGAGGAGCTCGCGGCACGACTCCTTGCCGAACAGGACGCCGGAAGTGCGCATGCCGGACCGGGACAGACCCCCGGCCACCGCGGCCTGGAGCGAGTCCGCCTCCACGGCGGCCTCGAAGTCCGTGTCGGTGGTGTCAGCCGGGCTCCCGAACGCCCGGTCGACCGCCGCGAGCGCCGCCTGCGTCTCGCGCACCAGCGCCCGCGCGTCCGCCGACATCCCCCTCGGGGCCGCGTCCCGCGCAGCGCCGACCCTGCCGAGCACAGCACCCTCGATGTCCCGCGCGGCAGCCTTCGCCGTCGCGGCACGGGCGATTGTGCCCCGGAGCACGACCGATCGCGCCGAGGCCCGCTCCACGACGAGCACCGACAGCATCCGGGACTCGCTGAACCGGTTGGCGAAGCCCGAGTAGCCCACCACCCGGACCGCGGTCACGTCGTCGGCAGGGACGTGGCGGGTCACCAGCCACGAGACGCACCGCAGCTCCCGCCCATCCCAGGAGACGCCCATCAGCACCATCCGCACCAGGAGCGCGACGCCCAGGGCACCCGCGACCGACGCCGCGACCGGCGCAGCCCTCGCCTCCAGCCCGACGGCGAGTGCGCACATGCCGACCCAGAAGCCCCCGAGCAACCAAGCGAGCGGGCCGTTCCGCAGCAACCGCCGGCGCCTCCCGGTCAGGCTCGCCCGACGGCGCCTCACCCGTTGACCCGGAGGTGCCATCCCGCGCGCGCGAAGGCCTCGCGCACCCGTGCGACGACGAGGTCGGCCCGCTCGCACGGCAGGTGCGCGAGCGACTCGGCATACAGCTCGTCGCCGGTGCGCCTGCCGCCCCGGGCCTCCGCGCTCACGTCGACGTCGCCGACGGCGTCCGAGTACCGGATCGTGAGGCGGTCCACGACGACCACGGACCAGCCCTCGCTCGAGCGGACGCGACCCCGGAGAGAGGTGCGCAGTCGCGGGGCGCGGTGGGCGGCGTCGCCGGGTGCGTGGCGCACGGCTGCTCCTCGGGGGCGGTCGACCGCACGATCGATGCGGTCGTCCGTACCGTAGGGGCTGCACCGCTGCCGGCGGCGGCACTCGGCGGCGTTCACCCGTTCGCCCGCCCCGGACGGCGTCGCGCACGGCTGCCTCGGCCGCGGCCGCCGCACCCGTCCGCACGGGTAGACCGATCGGTATACTCGCCGCATGGCCACGCCCGAGCCCGCCGCCCCGCTCACCCCCGGCGCCCGCCGCGTCCTCGACGCCGCGTCGGACCTGTTCTACGAGCGCGGCATCCACGCCGTCGGCGTCGACACGATCGCCGAGGCCGCCGGGGTCACCAAGAAGACCCTCTACGACCGGTTCGGGTCCAAGGAGGCCCTGGTCGTCGCCTACCTGCGGGAGCGCGACGCGCGGTGGCGCGCGCACCTGCTCGCCACGCTGGACCGCGTGCCGACGCCCGGGCCCGACCGGGTGCTCGCGGTGTTCGACGCCGCGGAGTCCTGGTCGACGGCGAACAGCCCGCGCGGCTGCAGCGCGATCAACGCCCGGGCGGAGTCGTCCGCGGGCGACGGGGACGCCGTGCTCGCGGAGGTCGCCGCAGAGAAGGCGTGGCAGGTCGGGCTGCTGGCCGACTTGTGCCGGGAGGCGGGGGTACGGGAGCCCGAGGACACCGCGCGGGCGCTGATGCTGGTCTACGAAGGGGCGATCGTCACCGTCGGGATGGGGACGTTCGACCGGCCGTTCGCGCGGGCGCGAGAGCTGGCGGGCGTCGTCCTGGCGTCGCGCCTCTGACGCCGGGCTCGAGCCCGCGTCCGAGGCGCTGATTCCCGAGGTGCCGCCCGGCTGGCCCTGCCCGCCGCATGACGGCGGGCGGCGACCTCGGGCCTGACTCCCGCTGGGGCCGCCGCCCGTTCCCCGCACCGGGGGAGGCGATATCTCCGCGCCCACGCCCCCGCCGCGGTGCGACGATGCCGCGATGCGCCCGTTCGAGGACCTGGCCGCCGAGGCCGTCGCCGCCGACGTCACCGGCTGGGGCTTCGGCTGGCTCGACGGCCGTGCCACCGAGGAGCGCCCGCCGTGGGGCTACGCGCGCCTGCTCGCCAACCGCCTCGCACGCGTCGACTCCGCGCTCGACGTCGACACCGGCGGCGGCGAGGTCGTCGCCGAGGCCCCGGTCCTCCCGCCGCGGATGGTCGTCACCGAGGGGTGGCCTCCGAACGCGCACCGCGCGCGGGAGCTGCTCGGTCCCCGCGGGGTCGAGGTGGTCGAGCCCGGCGACGGGGTGCGGCTGCCCGACGCCTCGTTCGACCTGGTCACCTCCCGGCACCCGGTGCGGCCGGACTGGGCGGAGATCCACCGCGTGCTGCGGCCCGGCGGCACCTACCTCGGGTAGCACGTCGGCCCGCGGTCGGCGTTCGAGCTGATCGAGCGGTTCGTCGGTCCGGTGCCTGGGCCGGTCGCGCGCGACCCCGACGACGAGGCGGCGGACGCCGAGCAAGCGGGACTGACCGTCGTAGACCTGCGGCGGGCGACCTGCCGGATGGCGTTCCACGACGCCGGTGCCGTCATCTGGGTGCTGCGGAAGTGCGTGTGGTGGGTGCCGGACTTCTCGGTGGACCGCTACGAGGACACGCTGCGGGCGCTCGACGCCGAGATGCGGGCCGGGCGGCCGGTCGTGGCGCACTCGACGCGGCACCTGATCGAGGCCCGGCGGGAGCCGGTGGGCTGACCGGGGTGGCGCCCGTCAGCCCAGGTGCCCGCCGATCGCGCCGGCGCCACCCGCCTTGGCGGCGGTGAGCGCGCCGGTCGTGATCAGCCCGGCGAGCGGCGAGCTCGCGACGGTGCCGGCCGCCTCCAGGTGGGCCGCCTGCTGGCGCAGCGCCTCGGCGACCGGGCGCGCGCCGCCGGCGCGGTGCTGCTCGACGGCGTCGGCGAGCTGGCGCAGCAGGGCGGGCGGCTGGGACTGGTCGAGGTAGTCGGTCCGCGCCACGAGCGAGGCGTACAGAGCAGGACCCCGCGCCGCCTTCGCCCTGAGCAGGAGCGCGCCACCACCGTTCGGCACCAGCGACACCGCCGTGCCCGGCTCGAGCCGCACCTCGCGGCGCCACACCCGGCACCGGACGCGCACCAGCGAGCCGCCGACGGGGTCGAGCCACGTCGACTGCCAGACCAGCGCCGCGAAGTACAGCGCGAGCGGGACCATCAGCAGCAGGAAGACCCGGTTCTCGGGCTGCGCGACCCAGAGGTAGCCCAGCACGGCGACCACCCCGACGGCCGTCGCGATGATCCACCGCCGCGACGACCGCGACGAGAAGGCCGGGATCCGGACCAGACCCTCGGTCATCGCGCCCCGCCCGCCGCCGACGCCACCGCCGCCGCGGTCGACACGGCCCGCTCCGCGAGCTCCCGCACCTGCGCCTCCAGCGCCGCCCGGGTGAGCGGCCGTGCGACCACCGGACCCCCGGACGCCTCCCGCGCCGACAGCACCCACGCCCCGCCCGGCCCGGTGAACAGCCCGAGCAGCTCCGGCTCGCGGTCGTCCGGCACCCGCACGACGACGTCGGCGCGCACCAGCGCGGACCCGAGGTGCTCGACGACCTCGGTCGGCGGCTCGTCGGGGTCGGCGACCTCGATCTCCGGCCCGGTGCCGTCGGCCGTCTCCGGGTGCACCGCCGCGCCGAGCAGCAGGTCGCCGAGGGTGCCGGCCGCGGCGAGCGCGAACCGGTGCTGCCCGTCGGTCGTGACCTGCTCGACCAGCACGACGTCGCGGACGACGTGGGCGTACCAGTAGTCCTGGCCGAGGACGGTCGACCGGGCGACGCACACCGTGGCCGACGCGCCGCGCCGCAGGGCGACGAGCGACAGCACGTCCTGGCGGACCTGGAGCTCGACGGTCGGCTCGCCGACGGCGGCCGCGAGCGCCGCGGGCGTCGGCGGGTCGACGATGCCGCGCGCGAGCAGCCCGCGGTAGGCGGTGCGCAGGGCGACCTCGCGCTCGGCGTCCGGCAGCGTGGCGAGGTAGGGCGCGACGACGAGGCCGCCGGGGCCGGCCAGGATCGCCAGCTCCTCGTCGGTCAGCACCTCGACCGGCACCGGGGCGCCGGGGGTCTCCGGCGCGGCCGCCGCCTCGGGCGCGGCGGTCACAGCAGGCCGCCCGAGAGCACGCTCAGCGCGCCCTTGCCGAAGTCGGACACCGCGTCCTTGGCCTTGTCCACCTGGTCTCCTGCCCAGTCGGCGGCGTTCGACACCGCGTCCGTCGTCGCGTTCCACGCGGTCGTCGCGCCGTCCCAGACGGCCTTGCCCGCCGTCGACACGAAGTCGCCGATCGCCTCGCGGTTGTCCCAGATCAGGTTGCCGACGCTCCACGCGCCGTAGGCGAGCACCGCGCCGCCGGCGACGGCCAGTCCGACCGGGCCGAGGGCGAGCGCGCCGGTACCGACGGCGATCAGCGTGCCCGCGCCGGCCGCGCCCGCGAGGCCGAAGCCGCGGGTCGCCCAGCCGCGGGCGCCGTCGTAGCCGCCGCCGGTCACCGTGTCGGCGAGGCCGGTCAGCACGGTCAGCGGCAGGAACGCCTTGCCGGCGGTGCGCAGCAGGCCCGCGCCCCGGGCTCCGAGCAGCTTGGTCATCCACTCGGCGGCGGGCTTGCCGTTCTTGAACACGTCCATGGCCGCGTCGGCCTTGGCGAAGTTGTCGAGCATCGCCTGGTAGTGCGTGATCGGCGCGCCGGAGGCCCGAAGGAAGTCCAGGAACGCCTTGCCCTTGGTCGCCGACTTCATGACGCCCTTGATCACCTGCGCCAGCGCGACACCGCCGGCGCCGACCGAGCCGAGCGCGCCGATGACGTCGCCGCTCGCGAACGCGCGCTGCAGGTAGGCGTCGACCGCCGACTGCAGCGTCTGCGGCACCTCGACCGCGGACAGCGTGTCCGCGACCTGCTGGTCCGTCGTCGCCACGTCCTGCAGCGACGTCGCGATGGCGTCGGCGTGCTCCTGCGCCTCCGCGTTCAAAGCGCGCTGCTGGGCGTCCCGCTGCGCGCCGGCGCCGTCGGGGTCGCCCGCGGCGGTCATCACCGGCGGGAGCGTGGGCGCCGTGACCCGGCCGTCGCCGGCGACGGTGAACCCGGCCGCGGTCGCCGCGTCGACGGTCGCGAGCACCGCGGACTTGGCCCGGCCGAGGTCGGTGGCCCCCGAGGCGAGCGCCGAGCGCGCCGCCTCCAGGGCGTCCGCCAGCGCGAACCCGGTGGTCGCCTCGCTCGCCATGCGCTGCGCGGCGGCCTGGGCGGCGTCACCGTCCCAGTGGTCGCTCAGCCGGGTCATCGCGGCCTTGGCCGCGCGCACCTGCGCGTCGACCGCCTCCTGCGCCGTCCCGACGCCGGTCGCCGCCTCCGAGAGCGCCTCGGGGCGCCAGCTCCGCACGACCTCCAGGGTGAGCGCGGCCATCAGAACGCCCCCATCGCGCCGAACCGGGTCTGCACGGACCCGTCCGCCGCGCGGTAGCCGTCGGCCGACCCGGAGGCGCTCGCCGACATGCCGCGGATGTTCTCCCCCAGCACCTGCACCGCGGCGCCCACGCGGGTCGACACCCACACGGCCGCGTCCGGCACGGCCGAGCCGGGCAGCGCCGCCTCGATCCCCGCGAACGCGCCGGCGACGTCCAGCGCCTGCAGCTCCGACGCCACCGTCTCCAGCTCGGATGCGGCGGTGTCCAGCGCCGCGATCGAGACGTCCACACTCATGCGTTCCGTACCCCCGGGTGTTGCGGTCGTGCGCGTGTCAGAAGGTCGTCGGCCGACTCAGAAGTCGCCCAGCGAGGTGAGGGCTCCCCCACCACCCAGTCCCATGTACCGCCCCAGCGGCGACGACGCCACCGGGAGCCCGGCATCCAGGTGATCCGCGTGCGCCCGGAGCGGGGCGATCACGGCGGTGGTCTCGCGGGTGCCGCGGGCCTCCAGCTCGTCCGCGAGCGCGCGGGCGACGGCAGCGGGGACGCCCAGCGCCGCACCGCCGTGCACCTCGATCAGCGGGAGGAACACCCGCCGCCAGCCGCGCTCGACCATGAGGCCGGTGCGCTTCTTGCTCGACGTGAGGGCGAGCAGGACCCGGCGGTCCAGCGTCACGGGCTTGGTGCGCAGCGAGCGGCGCTCCGGGTCGAGGACGCCGGCGCCGCGGTCGAGGCGGGCGACGACGGCGCCGTTCTGCGCCGGGTCGAGCGCGCGGACGGCGACGACGCCGCCCTGCGGTGCGGTGGTGCTCACGTGCGGACTCCCCCGGGGACGACGCCTGGACCTGGCGCGTCACGGTATCAAGCGGGCGAGCGAGGCCACCCGGTTACACCTCGGGATCGAGCGACATCCCCCACCACAGTCCCCCGAGCATCACCGCGAGGACGAGCAGCGCCCACCCGCTGCCGCCAGCTGGAGCGTCGGGCTCGGGTTCGCGCGCCACCGACGCTCAGCGACACCGAACGGAATGGTGAGTCCCCACCCTAAGACGAGAGAGGCACCGGCGACGACCCGGGGCAGACCTCCGCCGACGAGCACCAGGACGCCAACGAGCAGCAACGGACTCGCCGCGACGGGCCAGAGCCATCGACTGGTCAGCAGTGACTTCACGGGTTCCGCCTTCCGGGAGACTGGCTCGCAGTTGAGCATCGGGCTCGCTCGACTCGCTAAGGTCAGGCTCCATGACCGACGCACAACTTCTGGCCGGATCGCGCCTCCGGACGGCGCGGATCGTCTCCGTCGGCATCCTGACCGCGGTCGCCCTGGGGACGATTCTCGCCCTGGTGACCTATCCCAGCTGGCAGCTGGCGCTCGCGGCGGTCTGCGTCGTCCCGTGCCCCGTCATCCTGTGGTTCGGGCTGCGCCGCTGGTTGACCCCGTTCGCGCCGGGCGTCAGGGCGACCACCTATCTGATCAGCGCCGTGCCCCCGGTGCTCGTCATCGCACTGCTCGCCGTCGGTGGTTGGCTGCTCAGCAGCGCCCCGATCTGAGACGACACCCACCGAGTACTCAGCGCTCGGGCGGTTCGGACGACGCCCGGAGCGTTCGCTCGCCGTCGGCCGCGAGATCCGATCGCTGCTCCGGCGTCATCCGCGCCCACGCATCGGCCATCTCGGTGACAGCAGGTCCGACCACCCCGGCGAACGCCGTCGTCCGTGCGGCGTCGCGAAGGCTCCTGCGGCCTGCGAGCACGTCGTCCAGGATCGAGCCGAGCTCGCTCCCGACCGCACGGTCCCGGAGCGCGGTCAGCTGTGCGCGCAGCTGACGGTCGAGTGCGGGGTCCGCTGCTGTGATCCCCAGGAGCGGGGGCGGGGTGTCGCGATCGTCGGTCACGAGAGCTGTCGATTCGTGTAGGAGCCCGAGGGGAGGGGCTGGGTCGAGAAGCCGTGGATCGAGCCGAGGAAGCCTGCGCTGAGGCCGACGACGCCGTTCATCATCGCGACCGCGTTGCCGTGCACCTGCACCACCTGCATCCAGGTCCGCGCCGCCTGCGCGATCGAGAACGCGGTGGCGCCGCCGCCGACGATCCCGCCGACTAAGGTCCAGGAGGAGGCCGCGGCAGCTGCGGCTGACACAGCGGCTGCGAGCGCCCAGTCGAGCATCATCCCCATCAACGACTCCAGCGTCGCCTGCATCGACTTCATACCCTGGGCGACGTTGTCCACCTCGCGCGCGATGTCGCGCAGCGGGCCGGCCTGGCTGTTGACGGCATCTTCGAGACGGCTGAAGTACGCGGAAGCCGCCTCGGCTGCCTCACCGGTCCAGCCCGCCCGGAATGTCTCCCGCGCGTGCCGCAGCTCGACGGCCATGGCTTCGTGGTACTCACCCAGGTGCTCGAGCGCGGACGACGCGGTCGACATGCGCTCCCAGTCACCCGAGAAGTGCTCCGCGACCCACGCGACGGGGTCCGTCCCGCAGACCTCCTGGATGATGCGGAGCAGCCAGTAGCTGGGGCTGATCAGGTCCGGGAAGTTCATCACCGTCTCGACGAAGTCCGGGATCGGTGCCGACGGCACCGGCACGACGAGCTCGCGGGACGGGTCGCTCATCGAGGTTCCTGACGCGCGTTGCCGTACTGCGAGATCGGGACGTAGTGGTAGAGGCGGTCCATCGTCGCGGCGGTCGCGTCGTCGGTCGTCCGATAGCTCGCAGCCGTCGCCCGCACCTCCTGCGCCGACGACTCCAGGACCGTCCCCAGATGCGCGAGCTCGGACTCGAGCGCGGTCCGGATTCCGTCCAGGACGCCGATCGCGGTGATGAACAGACCGCTGTCTCCGAGGCCGTCCAGCTTGATGTGCTGCGCGACGTAGGACTCCGCGGCCGTGATCGACGGACGCAATCCGTCCAGCTTCACGGCGGCGTCATCGAGCGCTGTTTCATCGACACGAAAACTCATGTCAGCCCCCTTTCCGCAGGCCACGTTAGCGGGCCGCTCGGCTGCAACTCACGTCCGTCACCCGAACGCTGTGGACGACGCCTCGTGACAGGTGGCGAGCACGAGCGGGAGCCCTGCAGAACGGGCCCGGCCGCCGCTGGGAAGGACCATCTCACCGCTCCTGACCACCTCGGACCGATCCCGGTGAGCCGGGTGGTGCAGCAGTGCCTCGGGTGCTGAGCCGGTCTACCGTGGGCCGCGGGTGGCCGACCTGACGGCAAGGCCAGACACGGGTCGGGTTCCTGCTGCGGCGGGGGCCCGAGAAGGTCAGGGAGGAGACCCCGGCCTGTCGCCACCCCGCTCAGCCCAGGTCGACGTCCTCGCGCGCAGCCTCCCGCGCCACCCCGTCCGCGACCTCGAGGTACGGCCCGCTGACGCTCACGCTCATGTCGCGGCCCCCGGGGTCGGACCCGGAGACGTCGAGGCCGTCGCGCTGCCCGGCGGCCCCGCCGATCGGGTTCACCTGGACGTCGGTGACGCCGGCGTCCTCCAACGCGGCGACGAGGTCGTCGGTGTCCGCCTGCGCGCCGGTGGCGATCACGGTGACGGTGTACCGCCTGCGGTCGACGATGCCGTCCCCGCCCATGTCGAACTCGCCGTAGGCGTCCTGGACCTGCGCGCCGAGGGCGTCGACGACACCGGGGAGCACCTGGCGCGCGGCGTCGAGCACCTCGTCGCGGCTGGCGTCCAGGTCGTCGGCGCTCGCCCCGCCACCGCCCCCGCAGCCCGACAGGGCGAGCGCGGACAGCGCGACGAGCACCGCGGCCGCGCGCACGTGACGGTTCACCACTCGGGCCTCCTGCCCTCGAACGACTGCGGGTCGCGGGTCGCCTCCGGGTCCACCGGGCCGTCGTACCAGGGGTCGTACGAGTGCTCCGCGGCGATGACCTCGTCGTAGTCGCCGACGACGATCTGCCCGATGTTGTACAGCGACTCGGTGCCCGGGTCGAAGTACTTGGTGTGGTCGCCGAAGTTCCGCATCACGTCGGCGCGGGTCGTGGACTCGGCCTGGAACCGGTTGGCGCCGAAGTCGTCCTCGACGATGTCGTTGCCGAGGCCCGCGCCGCCGAGCATCCAGCCGCCGACCCAGCCGTCGTCGGCGAGGGCGGCGACGAGGTCGCGGCTGTTGTTGCCCGCCCAGACGTGGTCGGCGCCGACGCCGAGCTCGGAGGCGTGCTCGACGCCCCCGCCCGCGCCCGGGCTGCCGACCAGCACGATGTCGTCGGCGGCGAGGCCGTGGTCGGTCGCGCCGTGCGCCGTGGTGGTCGAGCCGTAGCTGTGGCCGATGACGGTCAGGTGCGCGGGATCGCCCTCGCGGGACGCGCGCAGGCCGTCGATGTACCGCGACAGCAGCGCGCCGCCCTCCTCGGCCCGACCTTCCCCGGCGACCGTGGCGGAGTCCCAGTCGCTGGGGGCGTCGTAGCCGATCCACATGATCGAGGAGGCGGTCGAGTACGGGTCCGAGAGCCGCGCGGACTCGTAGATGTTGTAGGCCGCGTCGGCGTTGCCGCCGGCCTCGGTGCCGCGGCTGGTCAGGCCGGGGACCATCACCGACACGTGGTCCGCGGTGTCAGGATTCCCGAACGCGATGGCGACCTTCCCGTCGCCGCCGAACGCCGTCGCGTCGTACAGGTGCAGCAGCGGGACGAGCGGCTCGTTCGTGACCGGGTCGACCTTGTTCGCGCCCTCGTCCAGGGCGGCCTGCGCCGCGCGGGCGTTGTCGAGCGCCTGGTAGTCCTCGAACAGCTGCTCGCCGCGCTGCTCGCGCAGCTCCATCGCCTCGAGGTCGGTCTCGAGCAGCAGCCGGTTGGCCTGGTCGCGGGCCAGCGCCGGGATCCCGTCGGTGTTCCCGACGAGCTCGGGCCGGGCCGCGAGGACGGCGTACTGCTCCTCCTCGGTCAGCGACGCCCACCACGCGGCGACCTGCTCCGGGGTGCCGCCCTGCGACGGTGAGCCCGGCCGGCCGAGGGCGTCGTCGGCGAGGTCGATCTGCCCGGAGACGGCGGCGCGCGCCTGCGCGAGCGTCGAGTAGGACGAGAACGCGTCGAGCATCGCCTGCTCGGCGGTCGCCAGGTCGCGCACCAGCGCGTCGACGTCCGCGACCACGCCGTCGCGGCGGGTCGCCAGCGACGCCGCCCGGGCCTGCAGCTCGGCCACCGCGGCGTCGTCCACCTCCCCGGCGGACCGGATGTCGGCATCGAGGTCCTCGCGGGCCCCGTGGTACGACGACCGGGCCTCGACCAGGTCGGTGCGCCGGCGGAGCAGGTCGGTCAGCGCGTCGGCGTGGTCGTCGGCCGCGCGGGCGACCTGCCGCAGCGCGACGCCCATCGCCTGGGCGTCCGCGCCGGCGGCGCGGACGTGCCGGCCGTACGCGGTGGCGGCCTCGCCGGTCCAGCCGTCGAGGGTCGAGGAGTCGAGCGCGAACGTGTCGAGGTCGTCCAGGTTGACGGCGCTCGCGAGCAGGTCCTGCGCGAACGCGGCCACGACCGCGGGGTCGCCCTCCACGGCCGGGATCGCGTCGATCGCCGGCGGGATGTCGATGGTCACCGTGGTCACGGGGTCCCTCCCAGCCAGGACTCGAAGGTCTCCTGGGCCGTGACGTCGGTGACGGCGTAGGCCTGCTGGGCGTCGCGGAGCCGGGTGCCGATCTCCTCGGCGCGGTCGGCGACGTCGCCGAGGACGGTGCCCCACGCGGACGTCCACGACGCGGCGGCGCCGGCCACGGCCGGGGTGAAGCCCGACGTGGTGGCGTCGGCGACGCGGTCGCGTGCGGTGCGGACGCGCGAGCCCTGGTCGGTCCAGTCGTCGGCGGACAGCCCGAGGGTGTACGGGTCGACCTGGATCTCGCCGCTCACCGGTCGTCCTCCGTCCCGGAGACGAGCGCGCGGGCTGTCGCGGTCGCGACGGGGAGGTCCCGGCCGCGCACGGTCACCAGGACGGCGTCGTCGAGCCAGGCGACGCGCACGGAGCGGTCGTCGAGGGCGGCGAGCAGCAGGGGCGTCACGCCCGCGCGGTCGAGGTGGCCGTCCCAGCCGTCGGCGCGCAGCCGCGCGGACAGCGCCCGGCCGACGGCGACGCCGGCCTCGGGGCCGTCGATCGGCAGCCGCGCCTCGGCGACGGGCACGACGTGCGACGCGGGGGCGCTGCGCCAGGTGGTGCGGGGGGCGGCGTCGGGGTCGGCGGCTGCCGCGGCGAGGAGCCCGGCGAGGGCGGCCTCCACGCGGGACCGCTCGGCGTCCAGCGCGGCGTCGGTCACGGGGACGGGCGCGTCGGCCGGCTCGGGCGCCGGGGCCTCGGGCGGCAGGACGACGACGTCGACGTCCGGGTGGCGCTCGTGGACGACGCGCAGCAGCGGGGCCTGCGCGAGGGGGTCCTGCGGGTCGGTCACGGCGTCACTCTAGGGGGGCGCGGGCGTCGGGGCGCGGCAGCTGCGCCGTCCGCGCGACGCCTTCCCGCAGGCCCGGGGCCCGCGCCGCGCTCGCGAGCAACTTCTGGCAACCGGTTGTCCCCCCGCACCCGTCCCGGCGACGCTGCTGACCACGCGGGGCGGCACCGACGCCGTCCCCCCACCCCCGGGAAGGACGGCGATGGAGCACACCTGGCGCTGGTTCGGCGACCGCGACCCGATCACGCTGGCGCAGGTCCGCCAGACCGGCGCGACGGGCGTGGTCACCGCGCTGCACGACATCCCGAACGGCGAGGTGTGGCCGGTCGAGGCGATCGAGGCGCGCCGCGCGCAGATCGAGGCGGCCGGTCTGGTGTGGTCGGTCGTCGAGAGCGTCCCGGTGCACGAGGACGTCAAGCGCGGCGGCCCGCTGCGCGACCGCGCGGTCGCGGCGTACCAGCAGACGATCCGCAACCTCGCGGCGTGCGGGATCGACCTGGTCTGCTACAACTTCATGCCCGTCCTGGACTGGTCGCGCACCGACCTCGGGTACCCGCTCGAGGACGGGACGTGGGCGCTGCGGTTCGACGCGGACCAGCTCGCGGCGTTCGACCTGTTCCTGCTCCGCCGACCCGGCGCGGCGGCCGAGTACGACGCGGACCAGACCGCCCGGGCGCGCGCCGTGCTGGACGCGATGGACGACGAGGCCCGGGAGCGGCTGGTCGACACGATCCTGCTCGGGCTGCCCGGCTCGGAGGAGCGGTACACGCTCGACGAGTTCCGCGCCGCCCTCGCCACCTACGACGACGTGGACGCCGACGCGCTGCGCGGGAACCTGTCGTCGTTCCTGCGCGAGGTCGTGCCGGTGGCCGAGGAGGTCGGCCTGCGGCTGGCCATCCACCCCGACGACCCGCCGCGCCCGCTGTTCGGGCTGCCGCGGGTGGTGTCGACCGCGGAGGACGCCCAGCACCTGCTCGACGCGGCGCCCTCCCCCGCGAACGGGCTGACCATGTGCATCGGCTCCTACGGGTCGCGGGCGGACAACGACGTCGTCGCGATGACCCGGCGGTTCGCCGAGCGCATCTACTTCGCGCACCTGCGCTCGGTGCGGCTCCAGGACGGCGGCCGGAGCTTCTACGAGGCCCCGCACATCGCCGGCGACGCCGACATGGTCGCGGTGATCGCGGCGCTGGTCACGGAGGAGCGGCGCCGCGAGCGCGAGGGCGGCCCGCGGCTGCCGATGCGGCCGGACCACGGGCAGCGGATGCTCGACGACCAATTCCGCGAGACGTACCCGGGCTACTCGCTGATCGGCCGGCTCAAGGGGCTGGCGGAGCTGCGCGGGGTCGAGCAGGCGGTCCGCTCGCTGCTCCCGGCGGCGTAGCCGCACCCTACGATCGCGGCATGGTGGAGGCCGACGGGGGCAGCGAGCCGCGGGCGACCCGCGCGCCGACGATCTACGACGTCGCGCGGGCGGCCGGCGTCGCGGCCTCGACGGTGTCCCGGACGTTCGCGCGGCCGGGCCGGGTCAACTCGCAGACCGCGGAGCGGGTGCGGGCGGCCGCCGCGGCGATCGGCTACCGGGCGAACCCGGTCGCCCAGGCGCTGTCGACCGCACGGAGCCGGATGATCGCGGTGCTCGTGTCCGACCTCGCGAACCCCATCTACGCCGAGCTGCTGCGCGGCGCGCAGGTCGCGGCGTCCGCCGCCGGGTACGGGGTGCTGGTCGAGGACACCCGCGAGGACGCGGCGATCGAGCGGGAGACCGCGGAGCGCATCCTGCCGATGGTCGAGGGCGTGCTGCTCACGTCGTCGCGGATGTCGGACGCCGCGATCCGCGGCGTCGCCAAGCAGCGGCCACTGGTCGTGATGAACCGCGGGCTCGCCGACGTCCCGTGCGTCGTGGCGGACGAGCAGCGGGGTGCGCGGCGCGCCGTCGAGCACCTCGGCGAGGCCGGCCACCGCGACCTCGTCTACGTCGCCGGCCCCGATGCGTCCTGGCCGAACGGCGCGCGGTGGCGGGCGTTCAGCGACGCGTGCCAGGAGCTGGACATCACCGGCCGGCGGATCGGGCCGTTCGAGCCGACGTTCGCGGGCGGGTTCGAGGCGGCGCTGGCGCTCGGCGGCTCCCGGGCGTCCGGGGTGCTGGTGTTCAACGCGCTCATGGCGGTCGGGGTGATCCGCGGGCTGCAGCAGGCCGGGCTGCGGGTGCCCCAGGACGTCAGCGTGGTCGGGTTCGACGACGTGCTGATCGGCCAGATCGTCTCCCCCGCGCTGACCACGGTGTCGTCGCCGCTGCAGGCGATGGGGGCCACCGGGCTGCGGAACCTGCTCGCGCTGGTGAACGGCGCGCGGTCGCGCGGGGAACCGGTCGTGGTGCCCGCGCGGCTGGTGGTGCGGGAGTCGTCGGGGGTCGTGGCGGCACGCGCGGGCTGACGCCGCCTGCCCGGCGAGGCGGTCGCCGCGGGCGTCGTCGGGCGCCCGCCGCGGGATCGCCGCCCCGCACCGGGGCAACTCATGGCAACCGCTTGCAGCCCCGCCCCGCCGCCTCGAACCATGGCCGCATGACAGCGCTGTCGACCCCCGTCGCCCCACCCCGGCTCGCGCCGCACCCTGACCGGCTGCTGCCCGCCGAGCCGGCGACGCGGTCGGTCGCCCGCGAGCTGTACGCGGCGGTGCGGGACCTGCCGATCGTGTCCCCGCACGGGCACGTGCCGGCCCGGTGGCTGGCCGAGGACACCCCGTTCCCCGACCCGACGGCGCTGCTCATCACGCCCGACCACTACCTGACCCGCCTGCTGCACGCGCGCGGCGTGCCGCTCCAGGACCTCGGCGTCGGCGTTCCCGACCCGACGCCCGCGCGGTCCCGGGCGGCGTTCCGGCTGCTGTGCCGGCACTGGCCGGCCTTCCGCGGCACGCCGGTGAAGCTGTGGCTGGAGCAGGTGCTGGTCGAGGTGCTCGGCGTCGACCTGGTCCCCGCCGAGGCCTCCGCCGACGACCTGTACGACGCGATCGCCGCCCGCGTCGCCGAGCCGGGCTTCCGGCCGCGGGCGCTGTACGACCGGTTCCGGCTCGACGTGCTCGCCACGACCGACGACCCCTGCGACGACCTCGCGCACCACGCCGCGCTGCGCGCCGACCCGACCTGGCACGGCCGGGTCGTCCCGACGTTCCGCCCCGACCGGTACCTGGAGGCCGGCACCCCCGGCTGGGCCGACCGCGTCGCCGCGCTGGGCGAGGTCGCCGGGGCGGACACCGGCACGCTCGCGGGCTGGGTCGACGCGATGGAGCGGCGACGGGCGCACTTCGCGGCGCACGGCGCGGTGTCGTCCGACCACGGCCACCGGGACGCGGCGATGGCGCCGCTCGACCCGGCCGACGGCGAGCGGCTGTACGCGGCGGCCCGGGCCGGGACCGCGACGCCGGCGGAGGCCGAGGCGCTGCGCCGGGGCCTGCTGTTCGAGATGGCGCGCATGTCGAGCGAGGACGGCCTCGTCATGACGCTGCACCCGGGCGTGCGCCGCGACCACCACGCCCCGTCCCGCGAGCGCCTCGGCACCGACATCGGCGCCGACATCCCCGTGACCGTCGAGTTCACCGAGGCGCTGCGCCCGGTGCTGCAGGCCTTCGGCACGCACCCGCGGTTCCGGCTGGTCGTGTTCACCATCGACGAGACGACGTTCTCCCGCGAGCTCGCCCCGCTGGCCGGCTTCTACCCGGCGCTCTACGTCGGGGCGCCGTGGTGGTTCCTCGACGCGCCCGACGCGATGGAGCGGTACCGGGCGGCCGTCACCGAGACCGCCGGGTTCGCCAAGACCTCCGGGTTCGTCGACGACACCCGGGCCTACCTGTCCATCCCCGCCCGGCACGACGCGAGCCGGCGCGCGGACGCCGCGTACCTGGCCCGGCTCGTCACCGACCACCGGCTGACCCTCGACGAGGCGCACGAGACCGCCGTCGACCTCGTCACCACCATCCCGAGAGAGGCGTTCCGGCTGTGATCACCCTCCCCGAGCACCGCCTGACCACCCCCACCGGCCTGCGGCTGTCCCGCGCCGCCGGCCACGGCCGCCCCGCCGCGCCCGTGCGCGTCGTGCACCTGGGGCTGGGCGGCTTCTTCCGCGCCCACCAGGCCTGGTACACCGACAACGCCCCCGACGCCGCGGGCTGGGGCATCGCTGCGTTCACCGGGCGCTCCCGCACGCTGGCCGAGGCGCTGGCGCCGCAGGACGGGCTGTACACGCTGGTCACCCGGGCCGCCGACGGCGAGCGGTTCCGCGTCGTGTCGAGCGTGTCGGCTGCGCACGGCGGCGACGAGCACGACGCCTGGCTGGGCTACTGGGCGGACCGGGCCGTCGCGGTCGCGACCTTCACCGTGACCGAGGCGGGCTACGTGCGGACCGCGTCCGGCGAGCTCGACACCGACCGCGGCGACGTGCGGGCCGACGTGGCCGCGCTGCGCGCCGACCGGCACGGCCCGGTGCGGACGGTCCCGGGCCGGGTGGTCGCGGGCCTGCGGCTGCGCCGGGCGACCGGGGCGGGGCCGATGACGCTGCTCCCCTGCGACAACCTGCCCGAGAACGGCGATGCGCTGCGCCGGGTGGTGCTGGAGCTCGCCGACCTCGTGGACCCGGCGCTCGCCGAGTGGGTCGGGGAGCACGTCGCGTTCGGCACCACGATGGTCGACCGGATCACCCCGGCCACGACCGACGCCGGGCGCGAGGCGGTGCGCGCCGCGACCGGGCTCGCCGACGCCGCGCCCGTCGTGACCGAGCCGTTCTCCGAGTGGGTCGTCGCCGGGGAGTTCCCCGCCGGCCGGCCGGCGTGGGACGACGCGGGCGCGCAGCTCGTCGAGGACGTGCTGCCGTTCGAGCAGCGCAAGCTCTGGCTGCTCAACGGCGCCCACTCGCTACTGGCCTACGCGGGCGGCGCCCTCGGGTACCGGACCGTGGCGGACGCGATCGCGGACCGCCGGCTGCGCGGCTGGGTCGAGGCGTGGTGGGACGAGGCCGCGCGGCACCTGGACCTGCCCGCCGACGAGATCGGCGCGTACCGGCGCGCACTGCTCGACCGGTTCGGCAACCCGCGGATCGAGCACCTGCTCAGCCAGATCGCCGCCCACGGTTCGGAGAAGCTGCCGGTCCGGGTGGCGCCGGTGCTGGTCGCCGAGTGCCGCGCGGGGCGGGTCCCGGCCGGGGCCGCCACGGCCGTCGCGGCGTGGGCGCTGCACCTGCGCGGGCAGGGCGGTCCGGTCACGGAGGCGCGCCCGGAGCGGGTGGCCGGCCTGGCGGACGGCGACCTCGCGACGTCCGTGCGCGCGGTCCTGGACCGCCTGGACCCGGGCCTGGGCGGTCACGAGCCCCTGGTCGCGGCAGTCCTGGACCAGGCGCGGGCCCTGGAGTTCCTGGCCGCCTGAAGCGCGCGACGCGCGGCCCCGCCGCGCCGCTCGCGCACTCCGGCGCCCCCTCGCGCGCTGACGCTCCTCGCGCACTGACCCTCCTCGCGCACTGACCCTCCTCGCGCACTGACCCTCCTCGCGCACTGACCCTCCTCGCGCACTGACCCTCCTCGCCGAGACTGCATCTCGCGTCTGTGCGCGGACGCCGTCGCACAGTCACGAGATGCAGTCTCGGCGGAAGGGGGCGCGGAGCGGAGGGGGGCCGCGTCAGGTCCGGCGGAGGACGACGACGTCCGCCGGTGCGAGCGTGACGCCCTCGCCCGCCGTCCACCTCCGGTCCGTGAGGAGGTCCGTGCCGTCGGCGTGGGCCTCGACCGTCACCGGCTCGGTGCCGTGGTACAGGAGGAGGTCGACGCGGTCGCCGGTCGTCGTGACGCGGGTCGCGAGCTCCAGGCCCGGGACGTCGGCGTAGGGGCCGAGCAGGTCGTGCCGGGCGAGCGCGGTGCGGACGACGTGGGCCAGGCCCTCCTGGGCGAGCTCGGTGCCGAGGTACCAGACGTGGCCCTCGGCGGGCTCGGCGGCTGCCGGGGCACCGGTCGCGGCGTCGCCGGCGGCCCGGGCGTGCGCCGCGCGCCCGGCGGCAACAGCGCCCACCACCGACACCCGGTTCCGGGTCACCGCCGGCTCGCCCGCGTAGAAGTCGGCGCGGTACCGGGCCATGACCTCGGCGCCCTCGGGCACCAGGACCTCGAAGACCATCCGCCCGTCGACGGTCGGCGCCCCCGCCCCGTCGAACGCCACCGGGTTCACCACCCCCGGCTCCGCCGCGTCCGTCTCCGCGACCCGCACCCCCGCGAGCCCCGCCAGCGGCCCGGGGACGTCGGCGAGGAACCGCCGGTCGTCCTCGTCGACCCGCCCGGACAGGTACCCGGTCAGCACGGTCCCGCCGCGCGCCGCCAGCTCCCCGAGCCGCCCGGCCAGGTCGCCCTTGACCAGGTGCAGCAGCGGCGCGGCCACCACGTCGTACCCCGACAGGTCGGCGGTCACCGGGACGACGTCCACCTGCGCGCCCGCGTCCCAGAACGCCCGACCCCACTCCAGCAGCGTCGGCAGGTACTTCACGAGGCGGTTCGGCCCGTCGGCCATCTCGACCGCCCACCACGAGTCCCAGTCGACCAGCAGCGCCGTGCGCGCGGGCGTCCGGGCGCCGAGCAGCGTGTCCCCCAGCCGCTCCAGCTCCGCCCCCAGCCCGGCGACCTCCCGGAACGCCCGGGTGTCGAGCCGGCCGGAGTGGTCGAGCACGGCGCCGTGGGTCATCTCGCAGGCACCCCGGGACGCCCGCATCTGGAAGAACAGCACCGAGTCGGCGCCGTGCGCGACGGCCTGCCAGGACCACAGCCGCATGATCCCCGGGCGGCGGACCGGGTTGACGTCCCGGGACGCGGTGACCGTCGGGGTCTGCTCCATCAGCCAGAACGGCGCGCCGTCCTTGAGCCCGCGCATCAGGTCGTGGGTCAGCGCGGTGCGCCAGGGCTCGTCGGAGCGCGGCGGGTAGTTGTCCCAGGACGCGAAGTCGAGGTGCGGGGCCCACCGGTGGTAGTCGAGCGGCTGGAAGAACCCCATGAAGTTGGTGGTCACCGGCAGGTCCGAGTGCGCGCGGATGGCGGCCTTCTCCTCGGTGAACTGCCGGATCGCGTTGTCGGTGCTGAACCGGTAGTAGTCGAGCGTGATGCCCTGGAACGCCGTGTACCCGCGGCCCTTCCAGTGCTCGGTGAGCGCGCTGGGCGGCTCGATCTCGTCCCAGTCGGTGAACCGGTGCGACCAGAACGTCGCGTTCCACGCCTCGTTCAGCGCGTCGAGCGTGCCGTACCGGGCGCGCAGCCAGAGCCGGAACTCGGCGGCGCACAGGTCGCAGTAGCAGGCACCGCCGTCGCCGCCGTACTCGTTGCCGACGTGCCAGGCGATGACGGCGGGGTGGTCGGCGTACCGCTCGGCGACCCGGCCCGCGATGCCCGCGGCGAGGCGCCGGAACGCCGGGGACGACCAGCACGCGTTGTGCCGCTGGCCGTACCGGTGCTTGCGCCCCTCGAAGTCGACGCGCGTCACCTCCGGGTAGGCCCGAGCGATCCAGGGCGACAGCGCGCCGGTGCCGGTCGCGAGGCAGACCTGGCGGCCCTCGTCGGCGGCGCGCTGCACGATCTCGTCGAGCACGGTGAAGTCGAACGTGTCCTCGGCGGGCTGGGTGAGCGACCAGCTGAACACCCCGAGGGTCACGGTGGTGATCCGGGCGGCGTCGAACGCGGCGTAGTCGGCGTCCCAGACGTCCTTGCCCCACTGCTCGGGGTTGTAGTCGCCGCCGAAGGCGATCGAGTCGGTGCGCGGCAACCGCGCCGGGGTCGGTGCGGGCGCGGGGGTGCGCAGCGGCGTGGCGTCAGACATGGACGGTGAACCTCTCGGTGACGTCGGCGACGAGCGGGCGGGCCATGGCGTGCAGGAGCAGCACGCCGGCCCAGGCGAGCAGGACGGTGACCACGTCGAACGCCAGCACGGTGACCGCGGCGCCGACCAGGAGCAGGCACAGGACGCCGAGGCTGAACCGCCACTGCGGCACGACCTCGGCGAGGGCGATCCGGACGGCGTCCCGCAGCCGGAACGCGAACCTCGCCTGCAGGACGGCGAGGTGCCCGCCGACGACGACGAGCAGCGCCGCCAGCCCCAGGCCCGCCGGGCGCAGGGCGGCGCCCCCGGGCACGACCTCGGCGTGCGCGGCGTTCACCGCCAGCACCGCGAGGACGGCCAGCAGCGGCGCCCACCAGGCGAGCGTGCCGAGGGCGTCGCGCCGGTACGCCCGCCAGAAGCCGCGGGCCGGCGACAGGTCCGGGTCGACCTCCCAGGCGCGGGCGGCTGCGAGCCCCGCGACGACGGCGGGCCCGACGGGCAGCAGCGCGGCGGCGAACAGCGGCAGGTTGGCGGCGGACCGGTCGAGCAGGACGACGAGCACGGCGGTCGGCAGCGTGGTGAGGACCAGCAGCGCCTCGAGGACGAGCACCCGGTAGACGGCGGCGGCCCCGCGGGACAGCGGGCCGCGCCCGACCTCGTCGTCGGTCCAGGCCCGGGCGGCGCTCACCGCGCACCCCCGGCGCCCGGCCCGGCGCCGTCGGCCCCACCCGGCGACGCAGCAGCCCCCAGCAACCGCGCGTCGTCCGTCCACGCCGGCGCCTGGTCCGGCGCCCCGGTGACCTCGACCAGCGCGATCCCGTGCCGCCCGAGCGCCACGTCGACCACCCACCGCCCGGCGGACGCCGGCACCCGGCGCACCGTCAGCGCCGGCACCGACGCGTCGTGCAGGTCCGCGAGCGCCCGGTGGTCCGGCGCGAGCGGGCTGCCCATCGCCTGCCAGGCGGTGCGCACGTTCCCGCGCTCGGCGTCGACGTGCCGCTCCGTGACGACCGCGGGCCCGGCGCCGGGCAGGTCGAGCCGGACCCGGTGCCCCGCCTCGGCGGGCGCGGCGCCGTCGAGCGGCTGCCAGAGCAGCGCCGTCACGCGCCCGTCGGGGTGCCGCGTCACCAGGTGGTCAGATCCCCGCGCCAGCACCGCGGACCCCATCCGGGCCAGGAACGCGTACAGGTGGAACACCGGCTTGCGCAGCTGGCGGTGGCCGAGCAGGCCGAATCCGCCGTGCAGCGGCGCCGTCGGGATCCCGACCTCCTCGAACACGTCGCAGAGCGTCCAGTAGGAGAACGAGTCGACCAGGTCGCCGCCGCCGGCGAGCACCGGCGCGAGGTAGGCGGCCTGGTAGGCGGTGTCGTGGATCGGGTTGTCCGGCCGGTACGACGAGGAGAACTCGGTGATGTGCACCGGCAGCCCGGCCAGCGCGGTCCCGGCCAGCAGCGACCGCGGCGTCGCGAACTGGTCGAGGAGGTCCTGCGGCGGCCGCAGCGTCTGGTAGGTCCCGAACGGCACGTGCTGCGCCGGCCCCGAGGTGTAGGCGTGCTTGCTCACGAAGTCGCACGGCACCCCGGCGTCCGCGACGTGCTCGGCGAACCGCGGCAGCCAGTCGTCGGCGCCGGGCGACACCGCGGGCCCGCCGACGGGGATGTCCGCGTCGACCTCCTTCACGGCGCGCGCGGTCGCGTCGTACAGCCGGTGGTACGCGGCCTCGTCGGCGCCCTGCCAGAAGAACGGCAGGTTCGGCTCGTTCCACACCTCGACCGGCCAGGTGCGGACGGTCTCGATCCCGTACCGGTCGACCAGGTGCCGCAGCAGCGCGCGCACCAGCGCGGCCCACTCGTCGTGGTCCCGCGGCGGCGTGACGTTGCCCTGCCACCAGAACACCGTCTGGTCCCCGGACGCGAGCGCGGCCGGCATGAACCCCAGCTCGAGGAACGGCGCCATGCCCGCGTCCAGCCAGGTGTCCACCACCAGGTCGAGGTAGCCGAACCCGTACCGGGTCCCCGACCGGCCCTCGTGCGACCAGGGCTGCACCAGCCCCATGTCGTCGTGCAGGATGCCGTGCGCGCGGGTGGCGCCGAACCCGATCTCGTCCTGCACCACCGCGAGCGAGTCGCGGTAGTCGGCGTGCAGCACCTCGCGGGTGCGGCCGGTGCCGACGCAGGCGCGCCAGGCGGGCGGCAGGGTGCCGACGGGCTCGGACGGGACGACGACGGCGGCGGGTGCGCCGGTGCTGGTCATGGTGGCTCTCCGGTCGGGGGTGGGGACGAAGCTCGCCGCCGTCCCGGGCGCGAGGGCAGTGGCACCCGGGACGACGGCGAGGGCTCAGCCGTTGTCGGCCACGTAGCGGTCGCGCGCGCCGTTGACGACGTCGACGTACTGCGTCGCGCCCTTGCTCTCCAGGTCGGCGACGAACGCGTCCCACTCGGACAGGTCGCGCTGGCCGAGGATGAACTGGATCGTGCCCTGCGAGACCGCGTCCCGGAGCGTGGTGTCGATCAGCGTCAGCTGCTCGTTCTCGACCTCGTCCAGCGGGGCCGGCGGCGCCAGGTCGATCATGTCGTAGTCGGCGATCGACTCCTGGAACGCGACCTCGGCGTCGGAGAACGTCGACCACAGCAGCTCGGTCGCGCCGCCGTAGGCGAAGTTGCCGCCCGAGAAGCCGAAGTCCTTCTGCAGGTGCTTCGTGCCCGACGGGTTGAGGCCCACGAAGTCGACGTCGGGGGCGAGGGTGCGGGTGCCGTCGGCGGCCTTCTCGAACGTCGTCCCCTCGACGCCCCACTTGGTGAACTCCTGGCCCTCGTCCGAGTAGAACAGCCAGTCGATGAACTGCATCATCGCGACGAAGTTCGGCGAGTCGGCCGCGTCGGCGTTGATCATGATCCCGTTCTCGGTCTGCGTGACCGGGTTCAGCACGCAGCCGATCGGGCCGCAGGGAAACGGGATCTTCGCGACGGTCGCGTCCGGGTCGTTCGACGCGAGGCCGGGCTCGTACTCGTTGACGACGCTCTGCGCGTTGGTGCCGATCGCCACCGACTTCCCGGTGACGAACTTCTGGATCGCGCTGTCGTCGTCCTGGGTGAAGCTCTCGGGGTCCATCAGGCCGTCGGCGACGAGGTCGTGGAAGTACTCGACCATCTCCTTGTACTCGGGCATCGCGGCGGTGGCGACGAACTCCTCGGCGTCGCCGTCCCAGGTCGCGTTGTTGTAGCCCCAGCCGGCGGAGGTGCCGAAGCCGAGCGCCGCCATGTTCAGCAGGTTGCCGCCCGGGTAGGTCTCGGAGAACCGGTCGGAGAACGGGTACTCGCCGGGGCGGGCCTCCTTGATCGCCTCGAGCGTGGTGCGGAACTCGTCCCACGAGGTCGGGGTGTCGAGGCCGAGGTCGGCGAGCACGTCCGTGCGCATGGCGATCGTGTAGTCCTGCCACGGCGCCTCGTGCAGGCCGGGCAGCACGTAGTACTTGCCGTCGGCCTGCCGGAGCTGGTCGATGTTCTCCTCGAGCCCCCAGTCGGCGACCTTCTGCTGGTAGTTCGGCATCAGGTCGACGTAGTCGGACACCGCGAGGATCGCGCCGGACGACACGAACGCGTCCTCCTGGCCCGGGTAGGTCTTCGCGATGATCGACGGGGCGTCGCCGGCGCCGATCAGCAGGCTGCGCTTCTGCTCGTAGTCGGACATCGGCACGAGCGTCGGGTCGAGCGTCACGTTCGTGCGGTCGGTGATCTCGGACCACAGCAGCCAGTCGTCCTGCGACGGGTAGTTCGGGTGGTCGGAGAACAGCATCGAGAAGGTGAGCGGCTCGGTCGCGGTGAACTGGTCGCCGGCGGCGTAGTCCTCCATCGCCCCCGTGCGGTTGTCGAGGCCGGAGGTCTCCTCGTCGCCGTCGGAGCCGCCGGAGCAGGCGGTCAGGGCCAGGGCGAGGGCGGCTGCGGCGGCGAGGCCGCGCGCCCGCGTGCGCTGGGACATGGCATTCCTTTCGTGACGAACTTCGTCGTTTGTCGCGGGAGGGGAAGAGCGGGGGTCAGCCCTTGACCGAGCCGAGCATCACCCCCGAGACGAAGTACCTCTGCACGAACGGGTAGACGCAGAGGATCGGGAGGACGGTGAGCACCATCGTCACGGACTGGATGTTCGCCGAGACCTGCGCGACGTCCGCGGCCGCGGCGCCCGTGGACTGGGCGGTCGACGACCCGGCGATGAGGTTCCGCAGGTAGACCGTGACCGGGAACAACTCGGACTTGTCCATGTAGAGGAAGGCCGCGAACCAGGAGTTCCAGAAGCTGACCGCGTAGAACAGCAGCATCGTCGCGATCACCGCCTTCGACAGCGGGATGACGATCTTCCACAGGATCCGGTAGGTGCCGAGGCCGTCGATCTGCGCGGCCTCCTCCAGCTCCAGCGGGAGGTTCTCGAAGAACGCCTTCATCACCAGCAGGTTGAACACGCTGATCGCGTTCGGCAGCACGATCGCCCACAGCGAGTTCTTCAGCCCGAGGCTCGTGATGAGCACGTAGTTCGGGATCAGACCGCCGTTGAAGAACATCGTGAACACGGCGATGCCGATGAGCACCGAGCGCCCGCGCAGGTGGTGCTTGGAGATGACGTAGGCGTAGCAGGTGGTGAGCACCAGGGCGATCGCCGTCGCGACGACGGTGTAGATCACGGTGTTCTTGTAGTTGGTCCAGAACATCGCGTCGTTCATCACGAGCTGGTAGGTCGTGAGGTTGAACCCGACCGGCCAGATGTTCACCTGGCCCGACCGGATCGCGGTGTCCGAGGAGAACGACCGCGCGATGATCATGAGGAACGGGTAGAGCGTCACGGCGACGACGCCGAGCAGCGCCACCACGTTGAACGCCCGGAACACCTTGTACCCGCGGGTCTCCCGCAGCAGGCTGCCGGTGCGCGCGGGCAGCGGGCCCGCGGAGGTCTCGACGGTCGTCACCACAGGCTCGCTCCCACCGCTCGCTTCGAGATCGCGTTCGCGGAGAGGATCAGCGTCAGGCCGATGATCGACTCGAACAGCCCGATGGCCGCCGCGTACGAGAAGTTGTTGGACACCAGGCCGACCCGGTACAGGTACGTCGAGATGACGTCGGCCGTGGGATAGGTCAGCGGGTTGTAGAGCAGCAGGACCTTCTCGAACCCGACCGCCATGAAGGTGCCGATGTTGAGGATGAGCAGCGTGACCATCGTCGGCCGGATGCCCGGCAGCGTGATGTGCCAGGTCTGCTTCCACCGGTTCGCGCCGTCGATCCGCGCCGCCTCGTAGAGGCTCTCGTCGACCGTGGTCAGCGCCGCGAGGTAGAGGATCGTGCCCCAGCCGACGGTCTGCCAGACCTCGCTCGACACGTACACCGCGCGGAACCACTCGGGGCGCTGCAGGAACGGCACCGCGTCCCCGCCCAGCGCCGTGACGACCTGGTTCACCGTGCCCTCCAGCGAGAGCAGCTGGAACAGCATGCCGGCGATGATCACGATCGACAGGAAGTGCGGCAGGTAGGACACCGACTGCACGAACCGCTTGAACACCCGCGAGCGCAGCTCGTTGAGCAGCAGCGCCAGCACGATCGGCAGCGGGAAGCAGAACAGCAGCGTGAGCGCCCCGATGACCAGCGTGTTCCGGAAGACCATCCAGAACGTCGGGTCGGACAGGAACATCTCCACGTAGCGGAAGCCCACCCACTCCTCGCCGAAGATGTTGCCGCCGGCGCGGAACTTCCGGAACGCGATGACGTTGCCGAGCATCGGCGTGTACCGGAACACCGCGAAGAAGATCAGCGGCAGCACGGCCAGCGAGTAGAGCTGCCAGTCCTTGCGCAGCGCCGTGCGCCAGGGGATCTTGCCGTCCATCCGGCCGCGGCGGGTGCGGCGGCTGGTACGGCCGCGGCGGGCGCGGGCGTCGGGGTCGGCGGCCGGGGTGATCTCCGCGGCCGGGCCGGCCGGCCCCGCGGGCACGGGGGCCGGCGTGGTGATCTCGGGGCCCTGGACGGTCATGCGCTCACCGCGCCAGGGACCACGACCGGCCGACGCGGGAGGCGTCGGGCTGGAGGCGGTGCGTCGCTCATGTGGCATCCACTTCGTCGTGGGTTTGGTCGGGCTCGCGTCTCGAAAGTTGCGACCGCGCGACCGATACCGTTTCACCCGCACCGTAGGGGCGTCGGCCGATGTGCGTCAACCACCCCCCTGTTCCTGCCGCTGGGCTCGGTCCGTGCGCTACAGTCGGGGCCAGCTGCTCGACAGCGACAGTTTCGAAGGGGAACCATGCCGAGAGGCCGCACGACAATCGCCGACATCGCGAGCGAGGTGGGCGTGTCGATCCCGACCGTGTCGAAGGTGCTGAACGGCCGCACCGACGTCTCGGAGGCGACCCGCGCCCGCGTCGAGGCGGCGCTCGAGCGGCACGACTACCGCAAGCCCGTCGCGACCCGGGGCTCGGGCCACGGCGTCCGGCTGCTCGACCTCGTGTTCCACGCCGCCGACAACCTGTGGGCGCAGGAGATCATCAAGGGCGTCGAGCAGGTCTGCGGCCCCGAGCGGGTCGGCGTCGTGCTGTCCGAGCTCGGCGGCTCGCACCGCCCGCCCCAGGAGTGGATCGACGACGTCATGGCCCGCCGGCCGCTCGGCGTCCTGCTCGTCCTGTCCGGGCTCGACGCCAAGCAGCGGCACCAGCTCGAGTCTCGGAACATCCCGTTCGCCGTCGTCGACACCCAGGGCGAGCCGCCCGCCGGCGTGCCGACGGTGGGCTCCAACAACTGGAACGGCGGCCTGTCCGGCACCCGGCACCTGCTCGCGCTCGGGCACCGCCGGATCGCCGCGATCTCCGGGCCGGACGACATGCTGTGCTCCCGCGCCCGCGTCGACGGCTTCCGCAGCGCGCACGACGAGGCCGGCGTGCCGTGGGACCCCGCGCTGATCCGGTGGGGCGCGTTCGACGCCGAGAGCGGCTACCGGCACGGGCTCGACCTGCTCGACCGCCCCGACCGGCCCACCGCCGTGTTCGCCGGGTCGGACTACCAGGCGCTCGGCGTCCTGCGCGCCGCCCGCGAGCTCGGGCTGCGCGTCCCCGAGGACCTGTCCGTCGTCGGGTACGACGACCTGCCGATCAGCCAATGGATCGACCCCGGGCTGACGACCGTGCACCAGCCGCTGCGGGAGATGGCGTCCATGGCGACCCGGATGCTGCTGACGCTCGCCGCGGGCGGGCAGCCGCCGTCGACGCGGGTGGAGCTGGTGACCGAGCTGGTGATCCGGGCCTCGACGGCGGCGCCCGCTGCGGCCGGGGGTCGGTCGTGATCGGGTTCGGCGAGGCACTCGAGGCGCTGGACGGGCTCGACCCGCACGCGCTCGTCGTCGCCCGCCGCGGGACCGTCCTGGCCCGCGCCACCTGGGCGCCGTACGACGCGGAGCACGCCGGCCTCGTGTACTCGGTGTCCAAGTCGGTCACCGCGATGGCCGTGCTGCTGCTCGAGTCCGAGGGGCGGCTGGGCTTGGGCGACCCGGTCGACCGGCACCTCGACCTGCCGAACCCGCACGGGTTCACGCTGCGGCACCTGCTCACCATGTCGACCGGGCACAGCCGCGAGCAGACGTCCGTGATGCCGGCGGACCCCGCGGTCCTGCTGACGACGCCGCCCGAGTTCCCCGTCGGGACGCGGTTCGCGTACTCCTCCCCCGCGACCTGCACCCTCGGCCGCGTCGTGCACGCCGTCGCCGGGGAGCAGCCGACCGCGTACCTGCGGCCGCGGCTGCTCGACCCGCTCGGCATCGGGCCGCGGTGGTGGCGGCCGCTCGCCGGCGTCGAGCAGGGCTTCTCGGGGCTGCACCTGACGGTCGACGACCAGGCGCGGCTCGGGATGGCGCTGGCGGCCGGGGGTGTCGCGGCGGACGGGACGCGGGTGCTGCCCGAGTCGGTGGTGTCGGCGATGGCGTCCACGTTCGTGCCGACGGCCGACACCTTCGTCGAGGACCACCAGGGC
This sequence comes from Cellulomonas sp. EB106-03-03-XG116, assembly GCF_058792015.1. Lineage (NCBI taxonomy): Bacteria > Bacillati > Actinomycetota > Actinomycetes > Micrococcales > Cellulomonadaceae > Cellulomonas > Cellulomonas sp. EB106-03-03-XG116. The sequence continues at coordinate 112,247 of NZ_JBYTEP010000001.1, read as the reverse complement.
CCCGAGCCCGACACCGCCCACGACGACTGGGCGCTCGGGTACGGGTACGGGGTCTGGCGCAGCCGGCACGGGTACCGGATGGACGGGGCGTACGGGCAGTTCACGCTCGTGGTGCCCGAGTCCGGGGTCGTCGTGGCGTACCAGGGGTCGGCGATGGACACCCAGCGGGTGCTCGACGTGCTGTGGGGGCTGGTGGCGGCGGCTGCGTCGTCGCCGGTCGGCGCGGCGGGTGCGGGCGCGCGCGACGCGTCGGGCGGGGCGCCGGGCGTGGCCGGGGCGGCCGGGACGCTCGTCGGCGGTGTCGCGGAGCGCGACTCGTGGGCGGCGCGCGACCGGTACGTCGCGTCGGACGCCCCCGCGCTCGGCGTCGCAGGGTGGACGCTGGACGACGCCGGCCCGGACGTCGGGCCCGACGCGTGGCGGTTGACGATCGCGGCCCGCGACGGCCAGCCCGGTGGCGTCGTCGACCTGCGCCCGGACGCGTGGAGCCGCGGATCCCTCGCGCTCCGCCCCGGCGACGTCGCGTCGGGCGCCCCCAGCGACCCCGTCCCGGACGGCGTCGTCCCCGTCGCGGCCCGCGCCGAGCGGCTGCCGGACGGGTCCGTGCGCGCCCACCTCGTCGCCACCGCGTCCCCGCACCGGCTGCTGGTCACCCGCGCCCCCGACGGCGCGCTGTCCGCCCGCTGGCACACCGCCCCGCTGTGGGAGCCCACGCTCGCCACCCTCCTCGTCCCGCCGCTGGTCGCCGCACCGGCGCGGGGACCGTCCTGACCGCTCGACCCCCACCGGAGCCATGACCCCCGACAACGCCGTCGCCGTCACCGTCCACCACGCTTGGCTGCCTGACGCGGCCCTGGCCCCGCTGCGCGCGCAGCCGTCCGCCGTCCTCGGCGCCGGGCCGTGCCTCGACACGGTCCGCTCGGAGCTGTCGTCCGGCTCCTCGGGCCCGGCCGCCGCCTCGGACGCGGCTGCCGCCGAGGCGCGGCTGGTCGTCGCGCCGGTCGGCGCCGTCGCCTCGCCGTCGTCGGTCGGCCTCGACGCCCTGCCCCAGGTCCCCGCCGGCGGCCACGCGATCATCCGGACCGGCGACCGCACGGTGCTGCTCGGCGCCGACGGACCGGCCACCTTGCGCGGGCTGTACGCGCTGGCCCGCGAGGAGGCGGTGGGGCGGATGCTCGGCCTCGACGCGGTGCCCGGGACGACGACGAGCGCGCCCGAGCAGCCGCTCCGCATGCTCGACCACTGGGACAACATGACCGTGCACCCGGTGATGGGCCAGATCGAGCGGGGGTACGCCGGCGGCTCGATCTTCTACGCCGACGGCGAGGTCCGCGCGGACCTGGGCCGGGTCCGCGACTACGCCCGGCTGCTCGCCGCGACCGGCGTCGAGGCGGTCGGCATCAACAACGTCAACGTGCACGCCCACGAGGCCCAGCTGCTCACCGACGGCCTGCCGGACGTCGCCCGCATCGCCGAGGTGTTCCGGGCGTACGGGATCCGGATCTTCCTGTCGGTGACGTTCGGCTCGCCGCAGCGGCTCGGCGGCCTCGCGACGTCGGACCCGCTGGACCCCGAGGTGGCGTCGTGGTGGGCGTCGACCGCGGACCGCGTCTACGCGGCGGTCCCGGACTTCGGCGGGTTCCTCATCAAGGCCGACTCGGAGGGCCAGCCCGGCCCGTTCGCCTACGGCCGCAGCCACGCCGACGGCGCGAACATGCTCGCCGCGGCCCTCCGCCCGCACGGCGGCACCGTCCTGTGGCGGGCGTTCGTCTACAACCACCACCAGGACTGGCGGGACCGCAGCACCGACCGCGCGCGGGCGTCGTACGACCACTTCGCGCCGCTCGACGGGACGTTCGCCGACAACGTCGTCCTGCAGGTCAAGCACGGGCCGATGGACTTCCAGGTCCGCGAGCCACTCTCCCCCGTGCTGGCCGCGATGCCGCGCACCCGGCTGGCGGTCGAGCTGCAGGTCACGCAGGAGTACACCGGGCAGCAGCGGCACGTCTGCTACCTCGCGCCGGCGTGGCGGGAGTACCTGCGGTTCCCGCTGGACGGCTCGCGGGCGGTGGCGTCGATCGTCGGCGGCGCCGGGGGCGGCGGTTCGGCCCCGGCCGGCGGCGTGGCCGCGGTGTCGAACGTCGGGGACGACGCGTTCTGGACCGGACACCCGCTGGCCCAGGCGAACCTGTACGCGTTCGGGCGGCTGGCGTGGGACTCGACGCTCACGGCCGAGGACGTGCTGGACGAGTGGATCGCGCTGACGTTCGCCTCGGCCGGTGCTGGCGACCTGGCGCGGATCCGGTCGGTGCTGCACGAGGTGATGGACGGCTCGTGGGCGCGGTACGAGGGGTACACCGCGCCGCTGGGCGTCGGGTTCATGGTCGACCCGGGCACCCACGGCGGGCCGTCCGTCGACGGGTACGAGTACTCGCGCTGGGGGACGTACCACTTCGCCGACCGCGACGGGATCGGGGTCGACCGCACCGTGGCGACCGGGACCGGGTTCGCGGGGCAGTTCCCGTCGCCGTGGCGGGAGACGTACGAGTCGGTCGAGACGTGCCCGGACGAGCTGCTGCTGTTCTTCCACCACGTGCCGTACGCGCACGTGCTCCGGTCGGGGAAGACGGTGATCCAGCACATCTACGACTCGCGTTCCGAGGCGGTCGAGGGGCTGGACGGGGTCGAGGCCTCGTGGGATTCGTTGGCGGACCTCGTGGGTGGGGCGGTGCCGGCCGAGTTCGACGCGCGGGTGCGGGAGCGGCTGGAGGTGCAGCGGGCGTCCGCGGTGGAGTGGCGGGACCAGGTGCGGAGCTACTTCTGGCGGAAGTCCGGCATCAAGGACGCGTCGGGGCGGGTCGTGTACTGACCCCCCCGGGGGGACACCGCGTACAACTTCCTGGGCACGCGCTCGCGGCGGACGTGACGTCGGGCAACCGGCCAGACGAGCTGCGATCTGCCCGCTCGCGGCCGATCGAGACGCGCACGAACTCGAGCCGTCAGTGGACTGCTGAGTTCCCGCTGTCCGGGTCGTACTCAAGAGTCATCTCGTCCGTGACCGTCAGGACGCCCCCGGGGCACAGCGGCCCGTCAACCGTTCCGATGAGCTCTCCAGTCGCCGCGACGACCCGCAGGCTGGAGTCGTCCTCGCACTCGGGGAGAGCGAGGTCGGTCGCGTCGTCCATCAGCACCTCACGCTCCCTCGTGGACTCGCCACCCGGACGCTCGACGGTCACGACGACCGTCGCCGTGGAGTCGTTCACATAGGTGATCCGGGGGCGGTTCTGGTCGATCACGCATCCGCCCAGCGCCACCGCGAGGACACAGGCACCGGCCGTCAGCGTCGGCGGGACCAGGTACCCGGCGCTCACAGCGTCGCCTGCATTGGGTGCGCGTCGTGGTACCGGGCGACGACGTCCGCCGACAGGCGGCCTCGGTCACTCACCACGATGCCCTGGCCGCGCGCCCACTCGCGGATCACCGCCGGCGCGACGTCGGCGCGCGCCGCCACCACGCGCTCGACCGCAGGCGCCGGGGCCGACGGGGTCGCCCGCCCGTGCCTGGTCGCGGTGACCGTCGGCGCGGCCGCGCGCTGGACGTGGTCGAGCAGGACCCCGAACAGCTCCGGCGCGACGATGCGGGTGCCGAGGCGCTGCGCGTCCGCCAGCTTGGTGCCGGCGAAGCTGCCGTCAGTGACGAGCATGGCCGTGCGGCCTGACACCTTGGTCGAGACCCGCAGGCCCGCGGCCCTCGCCCGCGCCTCGAGCACCGTCCGCACGTCCTCGTCGCACCCGGTGAAGACCACCGACTCTCCGACCCGCAGCGGCTCGCCGTGTGCCCACCCCTCGGGCAGCGGCGCCAGCCCCTCGCTCTGCCGGGCGTCGCGCCGGGCCGCGGCGGCGTCCAGCGACGCGAGCACCCGGCTCCGGTCCGCACCCAGCAGCTCGGCCACCTCGTACAGCTCGGCGCGCTCCGCCTGAGTCACCCGGGCATCGGCGACCGCCTTGCCCGCGAGCGCGAGCAGGAACGCCTCGTGCGCGGCCGTGACCGCCTCCGGCGGCAGCTCCCACAGCTGCGCGATGTCCGCGAGCGCCCCGGCCTCGTCGTCGGTGAGGACGCCGTCCTCCAGGACCTCCGCGAGCAGCTCGACGTACGAGGCCGTGCCTTCCGGCGCACCGGTCGGGACGGCGTCCGCCACCGCGAGGTCGTCGAGCAGCTGCACGAGGCGGCGATGCTCCCGGGGCTGCTCGCGGATCCGGCGGTCCTCGCGGACGACGCGGACGGGCGCCGCGGGCACCACGGTCCCGGACGGACCGTCGGGCCACGCCACTGCGGCCGCCTCGGCGACCAGCGCGTCATACAGAGCTGCCCCGCCGCGCCGTGCGCCCAGGTAAGCCGCCAGCAGACCGGCGGCCGCGCGGGCGTCGCCGAGGGCCGAGTGCGCGCCTTCGTGCCGGACGCCCGCGGCGGCGCAGCAGTCGGGGAGCCGACGGCGGGCGAGGGACGGCAGGTGGCGGCGGCTCTCCTCGAGCGTGCACAGCGACGGAGCCCACGGCATCGCCCACCCGGCGCGAGCGAACTCGGCGCGGAGGAACCCGAGGTCGAACCGCGCGTTGTGGGCGACGAGCACGAGCCCGGACAGCCGACCCGCCAGCGTGGCGACCTCGGCCGCGAACAGCGGCGCGTCCGCGACGTCCGCGGCGGTGATGCCGTGGATGTGCGTGGCGCCGACCGGGCCCTGCGGGTTGAACCGGGACGACCACTCGTCGATCGGCCGGCCGGCGGCGTCGCAGCGGACGACGCTGAGCTCGAGGACCCGGTCGCGGGCGGCCGCGAGGCCGGTCGTCTCGACGTCGAGGACGGCGAAGACGGCGCGTGGAGCCGACGTGAGGGGCGGCGAGGGGACCGCCACCGGCGTCGCGGCGCGCGTCGTCGGGGCGGGAGGCCCGACCTGGTCGAGCAGCTGCGCCGCAGTGGGCTCGTCCGTGCGCTTCCGTGGCCGCAGCCAGTCCCACATGCCCATGCGTCGTCCTCGGTCGGGGTCGGGTCGTTGCCGGAGGCTATCGGCAGTGCGCCGGCCGGCGACAAGGGCGTCTGCACCCGGGTCGCCCGATCGGACGTCCCGGCACGCCGCCAGGTCGGAGCCACCTCGCGGGTGCCGCGGCTTTCATTCGCTGCTCTGCACGGGTGGTCGCAAGAGATCGCAGCCGAAACCGCCGACGGTTCGCTGCTGGCGCTCGTACGATGCCTGCCGTGCTCGATCGGAGGGGGCGGCGATGAGCAGCAACATGGCACACGACGGCGGGACAGCCGGGGCGACAGCCTCGGATGGTGTCCTGTCCGCCGGCGGGTACACCGTCGACATCGGTGCGCTGCGTGACACCGCCAACACGGTTCTAGGTCTCGCCGACCGCGTCGACTCCGTGGGGGAACGCCGCGCGATGCAGGCCGCGCAGGAGTACGGCTACGCCCTACCCGGTTCCGCCAACGGTTGGGCGGACCGGTTCTCGTACCTTCTCGACGGTCTTGCGGACGAGATCGAGCACGCTGGGTACGAGCTGCGCGGGACCGCGGACGCGTACACCGAGGTCGACGTGGCCGTCGAGGCACGAGCGCGTCAGATGAACTCCAAGCTCGGCCGTACGCCGTGGTGACCGGCACCGCCCTCGGAGCGACCCTTACGAACTGCGACGACCCGCAACTGCTCGTCCCAGGCTCGCCGGGAGCGCTCCGCGGCGATTCGGAGCAACTCGACCAGCAGGCCCGCGCGCTTACCGAGCAGGCCGCGGAGACCCGAAAGGCTCAGCCCGCGTCCTGGACCGGCACCGCCGCCGACGGCTGGGCGAACCGTCGTGAGCAGTTCGCCCAGACGCTCGACACCGTGGCGCAGATCCACGCTACCGCCGCATCCACTCTGCTGCTCCACGCCGACGCACTCGAGTGGGGTCAAGGAAGGGCCGCGACCGCCGTCAGCCTGTACGCGCGTGGTTGCGCCCTCCGCGACGCCGAGTTGGGTCCGTCGGGCGCGCTCCTGGCGCGGGGGAGCGCGATGACCGATTCAGGAGCAGGCCACCGGCAACTCGCCGAGGATGTTCTGGCGTCGGCGCAGGACCAGGTAGCGGCATCGGCGCGGGCGGCATCAGCGGTGCTCGACGAACTAGCCGCCGGACTTCCCGACGGGCGGTGGCATCTCGGGGACTTCGCCCAGGGCATGTGGTCCTGGGTCACCGGGATCACGGACGTGCTGTGGAAGTTCAACGCCATCCGCGGGCTGCTCGACTCGAAGGGCATGTACCGCGACGGACGCGAGATGGCCGGCGCCGCGGTCGACACGTACGACTCGCTGGCGGACGATCCCATCGGAACCACCGAGCAGCTCGCGCAGCTCGAGCTCCTCCGGGATCGCCCGGCCCAGTGGTGGGGGCAGCTCACGCCCGACATCGCACTTGCCGCAGCGGGGGGCGCCGGAGCCGCTACGCGGGCTCTGCGTGGGCTGTCCGCGGCCGAGGAGGTCGCGAGCGCAGGCAGCGACCTCAACGCGGCGGCGCGCGGCCTGTACCAGGCAGGCTCGCGCTGGGACGACCCACTGGCACGAGCCCGGTGGATCGACGAGCTCTACGACGAGCCCTTGGGCGGACGTGACGCGAGCCGGCGTGCGGTGACCAGTAACGCCCCGTGGGCCCGCTATCAGATCGAGGCCACCGGGTCCGAGTTCGAATACCGGGTGACTGGAGGCGATCGCCGGATCTGGGCGGACCACGTGCGGCTGGACCCCGACGGTGTGACGGCCATGGACGCGAAGCACGTCCAGGCCCCGGGCCGTTCGGCGTACGACGGCGGGGCATCACCCGCGCGCGTCGAGAAGGTGATGGCGAAGTTCGACGACGAGATCGAGCGATACGTGGCGGTGATCCAGGACGAGAGCAATCCGATCGCGCGGGTGCGCATCCCCACCTCCACCGAGGATGCCGTGACGTTCCTTCAAAATCGCGTGGACTCGATCGTTGGAGAAGGGGTCGACATCGAGGTGTACTACCAGCCCAAGAACTCGTAAGGAGAGCCGTGCTCCAGGACCTGATCATCGCGTGCGAGGACGACGCACTCGCGCTGCCGCTGACCGCCGACGCGCTGCTCGAGGCAGCACGGGTGCGCTGGCCGGACGGCGTTCGTGTGGTGGACGAGGACCCGCGCAAGATCGCGCTGCGCCTCGACGTGATCGCGGAAGGGCCGGGCTTCTACATCACCGCGATGCACGACTTCTCGTCGATCAACCTGGAAGGGACGCCGGAGCAGAACGCCGACGTCGCCGTCTGGCTGCGCACGCTCATGCCGGCGGACGGTCCTCGGGTCGTCGCGTTCGACTCAGGGCTCACCGCTGAGATCGAGCTGACTCCCGGGATGACCGTCGCCGACTTCGATCGCGAAGTTCGAAACGCGCTCGAAGGCTGACGCCGAGGAGCGGACCCTCCTCGCGCGAAGTGGCCCGCTCCCCCGCACAGCCCCCGGCGCGCTACCGCTCCAGGCTCCCCCCGTTCGTCCGGATCACCTCGGCGTACCAGTCGAACGACTTCTTCCGGTACCGCTCCAGCGTCCCCGACCCGTCGTCGTGCCGGGCGTTCGCGGCGGCGCTCGGGATCGTGCGGGCGCTGCACGGGTGCGCGCTGGGCGAGGAGTCGCTGGAGGTGGGGCGGTTCGTGACGCACCTGCGGTGCCTGTTCGTGCGGCAGGCGCGCGGGGAGGCGGGGTCTGGTGGGGGTCGGCGTCGGCGCTGCGCGAGGCGGTGCGGCGGGACCATCCGCGGGCGTTCGACTCGGCGGTGGCCATCGCCGGGCTGCTGCGGGGGCGGTTCGGGTGGGACGTGGGTGGGGAGGAGGAGGTGTATCTGGCGCTGCACGTGGCGCGGCTCGTGGACGGGCGGCGTGAAGGGCACAGCGCGCACCGACTACCCGGGATCCCAGCCACCCGTCGACTGCGTTCGGCAGATTCCCTAACGATCCCCAAACTCAGGGTCCTCCTGGGACTCCTTCACGCCGGGACTCGAAGGCTTCAGGTCGCTGGCCGACTTCTTCGGTCTTGCATCTACCCAGTCACTGCGCAGACTGAATCCCGTCGCCTTCGCAGCGCTCCGCGTTCGACGGGCGAGGTCGTCAGTTCGTGCACGTTGCGTCTTCGTGTCACCGAGCCGAACTGCGAGGAACCAACCACGCGAGCACCCCGCGCTATTTAGGTACGACGTAAGTTGCTCTTCTAGGCCATGCCAGTACTCGCCATTATTCATCTTTTTCACTTCAAGCAATACCCGGTCTCTCGCCGAGCGCGTAAATACGAAGTCGACAGGACCCCTCCCGAGCTCAACTTCACGATCGAGCGCAACTCCATGAGTGTCGCAGTAGGCCTGGACCACGCCCTTGTAAAGGAGTTGGATCGAGGCTTCCCTCTTAGGCGTGCCAGTCTCGTCGTTGTAGAGCAGGCGCCAGCCCCCCTGCTCTTCCACGAAGTGCTTGAACGCGCCGTTTACCGCCTGGATAAATGCATCGAGCTCGGCGGGCTCAACCTGATCACCCATGGCGATGGGACTGCTCTCTTGCACCGCCTTCCCCTGCGCCTGCCACCCGTGCAGACCCTCCGGGTCCCGGTCAACATCGTACGGATTGGCAGGCTGGGCTTCGCGCGCATTCGACCATTCTCGGACCTTCTCGGGGTGCCGCTTGGCGAGCGCGACGATATCTTCCTTGCGCATCTTCGTAGCGAGGTCGAAGTTCAAGTCCTCGCGGAAGTACGGCTCGGCGTAGTTCCACCAGTCCCCAACGCCCAGGGTAGGGAGCTCGCGCAAGAAGCGCTTTGGCGTGAGCAATATCGGCTCGTCGTCGACCGGATTCACCGGGACCCGCTGCTTAGACGTCACCCACCTCTGCCGCCGGTCGTCGAACAGCGAGTGCTCGATCTCCCGCTCCTCCATCGGGATCCCGAGCTCGGTGCAGACGCGCTGGGTGTACTCAATGAACTCAGGCTTGAGTATATTGAGGGTGATGTCGGAGATGCGATCTCGCCCAATGCGATCTACGAGAACCCCGAGCTCTTCGAAGTGATGCAAATCCTGGAGCCCCGCCTCAATAGCAGTTGCCATGGCTCGCACGATCCTCCTGGCGAACCCGACGGCGGTTCCAGATCCGCGCGTACCCCTTGAAACGAATCCGAGGCCAAACTCACTTGGCTCCGGGAACAGCATAAGGGTGACCACTTTGCGATATTGGAGGCTATCCGGGCTCCCCTGATGTCCAGCGAGGATCTCGAAGGCGCTCTGGAAGTACTCGGCGATCTTATCGCCCGCGTGCGACCACGAGCCTGCAGTTTCGGCGTAAATCAAGAATGGATCGACAAAGAGTTGCGTGTCAACTTCGAGCAGCCGATCGAACCAATCACCCGACGCGACACCGTTCGCTTCTGAGAAGTACATGCCCACCTCCAGCCTCCGGAGCAAAATAACCGACTCGGGCGGCTCAGGGACAGGAACGCTGAACGCCAGTGCGCTGATCACTCGTATGGACCACCGCGCTCCAGCGGTTGCCGCAGGCGGCCCGCCGTCACGTCCCCCGCTTGATCGCCGCGGTCGCGAGGTGATCCGCAGCCTCCGACAACCGCAGCCCCACGATGTCCAGCCGCCGCAGCGCCTCCCGCCGCCGCAGCGTCGACGCTGTGAGCGGCTCGGCGAGCAGCGCCGCCATCGCCAGCTGGTACTGCCCCCGCACCGGCGCCTTCTTCGCCGCGAGCGCCGCCACCGACACCCGCCGCACGTCCCGCCGCAGCCACTCGGTCGCCGCCCGCAGCGCCCGGATCCCGACCCGGATCTCCTCCAGCACGCCCACCCACGACGGCGCCGGCCGCACCCCGTACAGGTCGACCTCCCGCACGAAGTCCCGGAGGTTGTCGAGCACGTCGTCGACCGCCCGCGAGTAGGTGAACAGGTCCTCCCGGTCGAGGTACGACGTCAGCGCGCGGGTGAGTGACTCGACGACGTGCGCCCGCCACGCGTCGCCCTCGTGCTCGACGGCCGCCACCTCCTCGCGCGCGGCGCCCGCCGACACCGACCCCCGCGCCAGCCGCAGCGCCACGTCGCACGCCTCCTCGGTCGCGCGCAGCTGCCCGACGAGCCCGTCGACCAGGTCGTCCCGGGCGGCACCCGAGATGCCGCGGGCCAACCGCCTCATCCGGCGGCCAGCCCGGCGCCCCACGCGACGCAGCCCGCCACCACGACGCTCGCGGGCACCGTCAGCCCCCAGGCCAGTGCGACCCTCCCGGCGTACTCCCATCGGACCTTCCCTCTCCCTCGTGCGAGACCGGCACCCACGAGGGAGCCGGAGAGCGTCTGCGCCATGCCGACGGGGCTGCCGACCCCGGAGCTCGCGAGCATGACGACGGCCGTCGTCGTCTGCGTGGTCACGGCGTCGAGGCCGCGGACGGCGAGGATGCCGCGGTTGACGGTGCGCTCCATCCGCGCCAAGCCGAGGACCGCGCCGAGCGTGAACAGCCCGCCGCAGAGCAGCAGCTGCCAGAGCACCGGGTCGACCGTGGCCGAGCCCGGTGCGGACGCCACCGCGACGATCGCCAGCAGCTTCTGCGCGTCGTTCGACCCGAAGGCGAGGCACAGCAGGCCGTAGGACCCGACGTGCCAGCGACGCACCGCGCCGGGCGACACCCGCCAGGCGGCCGACAGCCGGTGCAGCGCGGCCGCGAGCGCCAGGCCGACGAACGGCGCGACCGCCACCAGCGCCAGCACCCGCCCGATCGCGGACCACCCCATCGCCTGCCCCGCGCCGAGCCCGCCGCCCGCGATCCCGGCGATCAGCGCGAGCGTCAGGCTGGTCGGCTGGCCCCAGCGGCTCAGCACCCCGGTGACGACCAGCGCGGCGACGACGGCCGCCAGGAACACGAGCCGGTCGGCGCGCGGATCATCCCCGGACGGCACGAGCTCGTGCGCGACCGTGCTCGCCACCGCGGTGCCCAGCACCAGGGGCGCGACGGCGACCGCCGACCCCAGCGCGGCGAGCGCCAACCAGGGCCGGCCGCCGTGCACGCGCAGGCTCGTCGCCGCAATCGTCGCGCCCGCGTTGGAGCCGTAGACGACCGCGAGCACGCCCGCGGCGACCAGCAGCGCTGCCTGCACCGTGACCTCCTCGTGAGATTTGCGTACGCGCTCTCGCAAACGTCACCGGAGCGCTATCGGATGTTGTCACATGCTACTCATCAGTGTACGGTCCGGAGCAAGCCGATCCGATTGCACCGGCGTTTACCGCCGATTGCCCGGATGTCCACTTCGACCCTGTTTGGGTGGACCGCAAAGCATTTGTGACTCCGCATTGCCGCGGAGACGGGACGACTCGGAGGATCCATGCAGCACGTCGTCGCGACCCGGTCCCCCAGGGGGCGCGCCGGGTCACGCAGCAGACCGCGGGCCTGGGCGTACTGGGCGCTCGCGCCCACCGTCGTGGCGCTGCTCGCGTTCAACTACTGGCCGCTCCTGCGGACGACCGTGCTGTCGTTCCAGAGCTCCGACCTGTTCGGCCGCCCGTCGGGCTTCGTCGGCACGGACAACTACGCGAGCATGCTCGGCTCGCCGGACTTCCGGCGCACGCTGCTCGTCACGTCGCTGTTCGTCCTGCTGACGGTCGCGGGCAAGCTGCTCGTCGGCCTGGCGCTTGCCGTGCCGCTGTCCCGGCGGCTGCGCGGGACGGCGTTCTCCCGCGCGACGGTGCTGATCCCGATGGCGGTGTCCGCGGCGGTCGCCGGCCTCGCGTTCCGCGCGCTGATGAGCCCGACGTACGGGCTGCTCGACCAGATCGCCATCGCCCTGACCGGCCGGCCCGCGGGCTGGCTCACCGAGCCGACGATGGCCCTGGTCTCGATCGTGCTCGTGGACGTGTGGATCTCGATCGGGTTCGTCACGCTGCTGCTGATCGCCGCGATCGACGCGATCCCGGTCGACGTCGAGGAGGCCGCCGCGCTCGACGGCGCCGGCCGGATGCGGCTGCTGCGGTCGGTCACGGTCCCGCTGATCACGCCCACGCTGTTCTTCATCGTCGTGGCCCAGTCCGTCCAGGCGATGCGCGAGTTCACGATCATCCAGGTGGTCACGGGCGGCGGACCCGCGCGGGCGACGCAGACGCTGGTCTTCGACATCTGGGCCAAGGCGTTCGGCGGCACCGCCGACTACGGGGCGGCGTCGGCGCGCGGGATCATCCTGCTGGTCGTCATCGCGGTCCTCACCGCCGTGCAGTTCGGGGTCCTCGAGCGGCGGGTGAACTACTGATGCGCGCCCACCTGGCCCGCGGGGCCGTCATCGCCTACCTCGCCGTCGCCGCCCTGCTCGTCGCGCTGCCCGTCCTCTACGTCGTGTTCGCCGCGCTCCGCCCGGGGCAGGCGCTGACCGGGACGTTCCGGGACGTGCTGCCGACGGGGTTCTCGCTGGAGAACTTCACCGCCGCGCTCGGCCGGGCGCCGATCCTGCGGCAGATGGTGAACTCGGGTGTCGTCACGCTCGCGCAGACGGCCGCGCAGGTGCTCACCGCGCTGCTCGCGGCGTACGCGCTGGTCTTCGGCCGGCTGCGCCGCCCCAACCTCGTGTTCGCGTTCATCCTGCTCACGATGATGATCCCGGGCGAGACCATCCTCGTCGCGAACTACCTGACCATCCGGTCGCTCGGGCTGTTCGACACCGTCGTCGCGGTGTTCCTGCCGTTCCTGGTCTCCGCGTACAACGTCTTCCTGCTCCGGCAGACGTTCCTGTCGTTCCCGAAGGAGATCGAGGAGGCAGCCGTCGTCGACGGCGTCCGCCCGATGCGGTTCCTGTTCGGGTTCCTCGTGCCGCTCTGCCGGCCGACCGTCGTCACCGTGACGCTCATGGCCGCGATCGCGGCGTGGAACGGCTACCTGTGGCCGCTCGTGGTGTCCGAGACCCCGGCGTCGAGAACCGTGCAGGTCGGCATCAAGATCCTCACCGACGAATCCGGCACCGACCTCGGTGCGTCCCTCGCCGGTGTGACCATCGCCGCCATTCCCACCATCGTCCTCGTGCTCCTCGGCCAGCGATTCCTGGCCAAGGGCCTCACGCAGGGCGCCGTCAAATGAGGAAGGGATTCACCACCATGCGAGAAATCAGGAAGCGCGGGGTCGTCGGTGCCCTCGCGGTGGGCGCCCTGGCGCTGTCCGCGTGCGGGTCGTCCGACGAGCCGTCCACGGCCGACCCCACCGGCGACACCGGCAGCGGCGGGGTGGTGACCCTCGACTTCTGGTACTCGGTGTCGGGCGTCCCGGCCGACACCCTGACGGCGCTCGTCGACGAATTCAACGACGCCCACGACGACATCACCGTGAACGCCGTCTTCCAGGGCAGCTACGTCGACTCGATGGCCAAGCTGACCAACGCGGTGCAGTCCGGCGACCTGCCGGACGTCATCCAGGGCGGCGACACGTTCTCGACCTACCTGCACGACACCGGGCTCACGATCGCGCCCGGCGAGGTCGCGGCCGTCGACGGGACCGTGTTCGACGGCGAGGACCTGGTGCCGGTGCTCGCGAACTACTACACGTTCGACGGCGTGCTGTCCTCGGTGCCGATCATGGTGTCCCAGCCGGTGGTGCTCTACAACGCCGCCCTGCTGGAGGAGGCCGGTGTCGACCCGTCGGCCGTGCCTGCCAGCATCACCGACCTGTTCGACGTCGCCGCCGAGGTGCACACCGCGACCGGGACCGCCGGGCTCACGGTGTTCCTCGACCCGTGGTGGTCCGAGCAGTTCAGCGCCTCGGAGGGGCTGACGTACTGCACGCCCGACAACGGCGTGGCCTCCGACCCGGCGGACGCGTTCGTGCTCACCAGCGACACCCAGATCGGCATCTGGGAGCACCTGCAGTCCTTGGTCGCGAGCGGCGCGATGCTCAACACCGGCACGGACGGCAGCGCGTCGCTCACCGCGTTCGCCTCCGAGCAGGCCGCGATCATGATCCAGTCCTCGCGGATCTTCGGCGACGCCGAGCGGGCCGCCGAGTTCGAGTTCGGCACCTGGCCGCTCCCGGTCGGCAGCCCCGACGGCGGGGCCGTCCCCGGCGGCAACTCCGTCTGGCTGATCGACGAGGGCCGGTCCGCCGACCAGCTCGCGGCCGCGGCGACGTTCGTCCAGTACCTGGCGTCGCCCGAGATCCAGGCGCGGATCTTCGTCGAGACCGGCTACCTGCCGACGTCGCAGGAGGCGCTCGACTCACTCCAGGGCGAGGTCACGGACGTGCAGCAGGTCGCGCTCGACCAGCTCGCCCGCACCACGGACTCCGTCCCCAGCGCCGGCTGCCACACCGGCGCGATGAACGAGGCCCGGGAGGCGGTGAAGAGCGCCGTCGAGGCGGTCGTGGGCGGCGCCGACGTCCGGGCCACCTGGGAGGACGCGGAGGCCCGCGGCAACGCGGCCATCGCCGACTACCTCGACCGGCTCGGCTGACCACCCGAGCACCTGACCGCCGTGGGCCCGGGCGTCCGACTCCCCCGGCCCGGGCCCACGGCCCCACCCCTGCGAGAGCGAAGCGAGCACCCATGACCGAGCCCGTCTACGGCGTCTTCCTGATCCCCGACCCGGCGACCTCCGCGGCCGTCACCAGCATCACCCTGAGCGTCGAGCGGCAGTTCGGCTTCGTGTCCGCCGGCCGGTTCCCGCCGCACGCGACGCTCGCGGGCTCCGTCCCGATCCGGGCCGACGTGCCGGACATCGTCGCCGCGCTCGACCCGGTCCTGCGCGACCGGCCCGGGTTCGCGGTGCACCACTCCGGGATCGTCCGGCACGGTGCGGCCGTCACCTACGACGTCGACCGGCTGCCCGACGGCACCCGGAACCTCGCGCTCGCCGACCTCGCGGCCGACGTCAACGCCGCGCTGGCGCCGCTCGCGCACACCATCGACGCGCTGCTCGTGTCGCCGTTCCGCCCCGGCCTGTTCCGCGCGCACATCTCGCTCGCCTCGCACGAGATGAACACCCAGCCGGAGCTCGCCGACCAGGTCGAGGCCTTTGTCCGCGCCGTCCCCGCCCCGGCCGTCCCGGCGTCGTTCCCGGCCTCGCTCGTCGGGCTGTACGAGTTCCGCTCCGCGGGCTGGACCGGGCACTGGTGGGAGACGCTGACCTGGCGCCACCTGCGCACCTGGCGGCTGGCCGACCCGCGGCGCTGAGTGCCGGCCCGCGCGGGTCCCCCGCCGGCAGCCGCGCCCTAGCATGGGCGCCGTGAGCAGCACCTCGGGCGGGCCGGCCGCGCGCCGCCCGTTCACCGAGGCCGACCTCGCGGTCCGGCTCGGCGTCTCCCGGGCGACGGTGTCCCGCGCGCTGCACGGCACCGGCCGCGTCTCGCTCCCCACCCGCCGGCGGGTGCTCGAGATGGCCGAGCGCATGGGCTACGTGCCCAACGTGATGGCCAGCGAGCTCGCCGCCGGCCGCACCCGCACCGTCGGGCTGCTGCTGCGCGACTCGTACAACCCGGCCTACGGCCTGCTGCACGCGCGTCTCCAGTCCGAGGCGCACCGCGTCGGGATCGAGGTCCTCACCGTCACCGCGACCGGCGACGTCGGCGCGTCCCGGCAGATCGCCGGGCTGACCCGGCTGCTCGGGATGCGGGTGAGCGGGCTGATCGTCGCGACCGGCGACGTGCCGTCGGAGCGGCTGCTGCCGTTCCGGGAGGCGGTGCCGATGATCCGCGCCGGGCGGCCGGAGTCCGACCCGGAGATCCACGCCGTCACCTACGACGAGGAGCACCACGCGGCGCTGGTCGTGTCGCACGTGCTCGGGCGGGGGCACCGCAGCGTGGCCGTGCTGACGCCGTCGCGGGAGGTGTCGCTGCCGGAGTCGGTGCGCGCGACGGCGATGGCGCGGCTCGCGCTGGCCGGCGGGGCGTCGGTGTCGGCCGTGTCGGTGCACCGGAACTCCGACGGGATCGCCGAGGCGCTCGGGCTGGTCGAGGCCGGCGAGGTGTCGGCGGTGCTGTGCCCGACGGACCTGCGGGCGCTGGAGGTGCTGCGGGCGGCGCAGGCGCGAGGGCTGTCGGTACCGGGGGACGTGTCGGTGACCGGGTGCGACGGTGTGCTGCCGGGGCTGGACCTGATCGGGCTGACGAGCGTGCGGCTGCCCGTGGAGGAGCTGGCGACGCGGGTGGTGGGGCACCTGGTCGGGCTGATGCGGGAGGCGCCGGCGGACCCGGTCCACGAGTCGCTGCGCGGCGAGCTCGTGGACCGGGGGTCGGTGGGGTCGGTCTAGGGCGGGTCGGCCGGGTGCCCGGCGGGGTCAGGGGGCGGCGCGGTTGCTCCCCGCGTCGAGGACGTAGCCGATGCGGACCGCGTGCGGGCTGGTCCCGCCGATCGTCCTGGTCTGCCGGACGCCGAACTCGGACCCCCAGTCGTCGAGCGGCAGGGTCCCGGCCGACAGCGACATGTCGGGCAGGACCCGGCGGCCCCAGACGTCGGTGCGGATGGAGAGCGGCCGGGCGCCGGCGACGACGTGGCTCGCGAGCGGGATGTTCGTGTTCGGTGCGACCGAGATCCGGTCGGAGCGGCCCAGGTCGAAGAACCCGCGCGTCTCGGACAGGTCGCCGGTGTCGCAGTTCGACCCCGCGCGTGGCGGGCCGGACGAGAACCCGCAGATGCCGCCGTACAGCTGCCAGGTGTCGTTGCTCAGCAGCGTCGCGGTGACGTCGCGGGCGACGGCCCACTGCCGGGACACCGTGTACTGGACGTTCAGCCGGGTGCCGTCAGCCAGGCGCATCTCCTGCGTGTGCCGGCCGTCGCGGATGTGCTCGGGCAGCTCGATGGTCAGGGCGGCCGCGTCGAAATCGCCGCTGGGTCCGCTGCTGTACTGCCAGGAGGCCTGGACGTGGAGGTGGGCCCGGCCGTAGACGGCGGCGCCCGCGCGGAACGGCGTGAACCGCGAGTCGTGCCCCACCAGGTGGTCGCGCATCGTGGCCGGGACGCCGCCCCGCCACTGCTCCGTGTACCGGACCGTCCCGGTCACGTGCCAGCGGCTGCTCTCGCTCACGGGCCCCACCGTCACCTGCACGTACTTCAGCAGCGAGGGGATCTGCCGCGACTCCGGGTGGATGAGCGAGTTCATCTCCAAGTCGGGGCGGTTCGGCCGGACCCGGTTGTCGCCGGTGTCGAGCTTCTTGCCGCGGGTCGAGAAGTAGGCGTCGATGCTGTCGGTGTCGTCGGCCGTCAGGAACGTCGCGCCGATGTCCTCCAGCCAGGGCAGCAGGATCCGCTGGTCGTTCTGCTCGGGGTCGCGGTCCTGCGTCGTCGAGCCGTCGATCCGGTCCCGCAGCGCGTAGCAGCACCGGGAGTCGTTGTTGAAGTACGCCTCCCGCGGCGTCACCGGCACCGTGCTCATCCCGGCGTCGGCGTTGCGCAGCACCTGGTCCCAGGCGAACGTCCGCGGGTCGCGGAACATGACCCAGTCCGGGATCGGCACGAACTGGCCGAGCGGTTTACCGTGCCGCTTCACGATCTCGGTGGCGCTGGCCATCGTCCCGGGCGGGGCCGTGGCGTTGGCGGCGGGCGCGTAGTACTGCAGGTTGCTGAACGTCGGCGTCTGCGCCGGGCCCTGCTTCAGCGTGAGGTGGCTGTAGGCGGTGGAGTCCTTCATCGTCACCTCGACGGAGAGCACACGATCCGCCGCCGTCGTCCGCGCCCACCCGGCGACGATCGCGTCCTTGTAGGCGCCGTCGCCGCCGAGCTGCCGGGCGATCTGCCGGGAGGTCATGACCTGGCTCAGCGGGAGCTTCGGTATCCCGGTGACGCGGAGCGCGCGGGCCTGCCAGTCGTGGAACGACGTCCACGCCGACATCCGGAACTTGAACACGACGCGGTCGAACATGTTCGCCTCGGGGTACCGGTCGTGGAACCTCGTCAGCTCCTCGACCGCCGCGATGATCTCGGCCTGCGACTGCGCCACGCTCGTCGACGTGTTCTTGATCTCGACGTACAGCAGCGAGCGCCCGCCCACGCGGCGGTAGTGGTCGAGGAACTGCTCGAAGCTCGGGACCTTGACGCCGGGCTGCGGCTGGCGCGCGATGTTCAGCAGGTCCTTCTGCTGGAGCTGAGCCCAGGTCGTGCTCGCGAGGGCCGGGTTCGGGCCGGTGTTCTGCTCGGGGTCGTAGGTCGGCTCGAGCATCTTGCCGAGGTGGGTGTCGTGGAACATGACGAGCGTGCCGTCGGCGGTGCTGCGCAGGTCGGTCTCGACCCCGGCGCGGCAGCGCAGGTACGACTGCTCGAAGGCCGGGAGGCTGTTCTCCGGGGTGCGGGCGTCGAAGTCGCCGCGGTGGCGGACGGTCGTGAACTGCTGGCGGGCGCCGAGGTTCTGGAGGGTGCTGAGGATCTCGGCGGAGGTCTTGGTGCACTCGCGGTCGATCTGGGCGGCGACGTCGGCGGCCGTGCGACCGGACTGCTCGAGATCGGTGGGCTGGGGCTCGGCGGAGTCGTCGTCGGGGGCCGGGTCGGTGATCGGGTCGCCGGGGCCCTGGTCGGGTGGGAGGACGAGCTGGGGGTCCGGGCCTTCGTCGGTGATGGCCGTCGGGGCCGTGGGGGTCGGGTCCGGGGTCGGTGGGGTGGTCGCGGCGATCGTGCCCGTGCTGAGCAGAGCGAGGACGACCGCGACGGCGAGCGATGACCGTGGGCGTCGGCGGGCGGGGTGCGGGTGCATGGCGTGCTCCTGGGGTGGGAGACGTCTGCCCGTCCGTGCGCCGGGCGCGCTCGCGCCGAGGTGTGGCGGACGGTCCACGCCATACCGATCGGGCTCCGTGACCCTCGAACCGGGTCGCGTCGCCGTTCTCCCGAGGCCCCCCATGGCCGCGGAACCGCGGCGGCCCCGCTGCGGCGGGCGGGGTGCTGCGGTGCAGGGACGCGCGGGTGCGCGTCCGCTGTCGACGCTAGCGGTGGGTGGGGGCTGTGAGAAGGCTGTGGCGCGAGGTGCCACTCATGAGGCGCGGGATCCACCACTCATCGTCGTGTGGGCCGGTCCTTGGGTGGTCGTCGGCGCCTCGATCATGATGCGATCCGGCTCCCCCGGGCCGGCACGGCAGGTGACGCGTGGAGGTGCGGTCCGTGTCCGAGGCGATCGTTGCTCCCCCGCCCCGCGGGCTGCCCGCCGCCCGCGTCGTCAGCGTCGTCCTCGGACCCGTGCCCACGGCGGTGCTGACGTTCGTCGTGGCCCTCCGGCTGTTCGGCGTCCCCCACCCCGGCGTGGCGGCGCCGGCGGCCGCGTGCGTCGGGGCCGCGCTCGGCGTCGTGCTCGCGGTCCGCGCGCTCCGCGGGCCCGGGTCCGTCGCGCGCCGCGAGACCCTCGTGCTCGTCCTGGTCGCACAAGCCGTGTGCTTCGCCGTCCTCTGGTGGACGGACATCCCGCCGACCGTGGTCATGGGGTTCGTCCACCTCGGGCTCGCCGGGGTGACCGCCCCGATCGCGCCGTTCATCCGGCTGTGGGGGCACGGGTTCGTCCTGGGTGCCCTCGTCGGGGTCGGACGCATGCTCGACCTGGCGCCGGCCCCGGTGTGGCTGGTCGCGTCGCTCGCGGTCATCGCGCTCGCCTTCTCGCACCTCGCGCTCGGCAAGCAGCCACCGGGGCGCGCGATCATCAGCCCGCTGCTCGGGTTCGTCGCCGGGTGCGTCGGCGGGATCGTCGGGATGCTCGTCGCGATGGTCATCTGGAGCGCCGGGTGACCGGCGTCGGGCCCGTTCCGGACCGGCCGGCCGGTCACGCGCGGTCCGGCGGTCGTCGCTCGCCGCGGCGGCGGGCGTTGCTGCGGGTCGCCGCCGCCGTGATCGTGCTGGTGGTGACCGCAGCGGTGTGGTCCGCGGTCGCCCGGGCCGAGAAGGAACGGACCGAGCGGCAGATCGCCACCGTGCACGACCTGCTGCGCGGGAACGACTACACGATGTACGAGCAGCGGCCCGGTCCGGAGAGCTGGCTGTCGATGTTCCGGCCGAACGTCGGGCGGTGGGGGTGGTTCGCCACGTCCCGGTCGGTCGACGAGCTGCTGCGCGACATCCGATCAGCGGTCGCAGCGGCGTCGCTGGACGAGCCGTACTGCGTCGGTCCTGAGCAGACACGACGCGAGGACGGGACCGCCGTCGTCAGGGTCCCGGAGTACATCCACGCCTGCGACCTCACCCTCGGCGGCAAGCCGTTCGGCTCGATCGAGCTGGACCCGTACGACGAGTTCAACACCACCTACGTGACGTTCGGTATCGGGCCTGATGCCGACGTCTTGCACCTCCGTGAGCAGGTGGAGCACGAGGGCGACGAGCCGTGGACGCCGGAACCCGTCGGGGTGATCTCCGCCGCCGACGTCGTGCGGGGGTCTCTCCGTGCCGACGTCGCCATGGCGTTCGTGGTGGCAGTCGGATCGAGCGCCTCGGCGTCTGGTGTGGTCGTCCTGGTCCGCCGGCGATGGGACAGCGGTAGGGCCACGGCTAGGGACTAGGGACTAGGGCTTCATCGACGGCGCCGTCCGCCCCTGGTTCGCGAGGACCATCACCGAGTGCCTCTCATCAGTAGCGGCATGAGCGCATCTCGCCTGATCGGCGCCGAACCGCTGTCCGTGTTGCTCCGTTGGTATGAATCAAAGAGCGCCGATGGTGGTTCGCGCCCGCAAGAGCACCTGATGAGTCAAGCTCCGCGTCATGAGTCGCTTCACGCCTGGCGTCGAGTACAACCGCACGCAGCTTCACGAAGACGCCAAGCAGTTCGGAAGGCCCGGGAACGCGATGGCCGGCATCACAGTGGTCGCCGGCGAGCTCTGCATCTTCTGGAACCCGTACAAGAAGCTCTACGCGAACCAGTGGATCGAAGAGCCCAGCGAGTTCTGGTACTCGGGTGAGGGCGCCTCGGGTGCGATGGACGACACGGCAGGGAACCGCCACCTCCGCGAAGCGGAGACGTCGGGGGCGGCCATCCAGGTCTTTTACAAGGTCGCCTCAGCGGGCTCGCGGTGGCTCTGCCTGGGCGCCTACCGAGTGGTCACGTCCGAGCCGGGCGTGAGCGTCGGAAGCGATCACGTGCTGCGGACTGACGTCCGCTTTCGACTCCTCGCGGACGTCGACCTCCCCGACCCGATCTCGCTTCCGGTTATCGTTCCGGCGCCAGCTCCTGAACTCCCGAGTGAGGCGGACCTGTGGGCCGCGCAGGAGCGGGAGGTCACGAAGAACGGTGGACGCCGCCGGCGCGCGCCCCGCAATCAGCGCGCCAAGCGGCAATCAAGTCCCCTCAAGACGGCGTACGTTGTTCGACGCGCGATCGACTTCGGCGGCACGTGCGAGAGTTGCGGCGAGCACCCAGGTTGGGTCCGCGACAACGGACAGCCGCACTTTCAGGCGCACCACCTGATCGCAGACATCGACCTCGTCGACTGGATCGCAGCGGTCTGCGGGACGTGCCACGACCGGCTCCATCACGGTCAGGACCGCGATGCCCGGACTTCCGCGACGCGCGAGGTCGTCGCCTCACGTCAGCAGGAGCTGCACCGGCCGACCTACACGAGGGAGCAGGCCTCGGCGCTGCCTGGAGCCGTCGTAGTCGCGTAGTCAGCAGCCAGGCTCCGTGGCGGGCCCGACGCTCAATCGCGCCGGGCCCGCCTCGGAACCTTCTCTCAAGGACTTAGTCCTCTCTCCTCATCGAGTCAGCGCCGCCCGCGCGACAGGTCGAACACCGTCGTCGTGTCGTACGTCTCCCCCGGCCGCAGCGCCGTGCTCGGGAACTGCGGCTGGTTCGGCGAGTCCGGGAAGTGCTGCGTCTCGAGCGCCAGCCCGTCCGACTGCCGGTACACGTGCCCGCCGGTGCCGACGAGCGTCGCGTCCAGGAAATTGCCCGAGTAGAACTGGATGCCCGGCTCGGTCGTCCACATCTTCAGCGTCCGCCCGGAGTCCGGGTCGCGGAGCTTCGCCGCCAGCTGGAGGCTGCCGTCGTCGGGCCGGTCGAGCACCCAGTTGTGGTCGTAGCCCTGCCCGAAGAGCAGCTGCTCGAACGGCTCGCGGATGCGCTCACCGATCGCCGTCGCCGACCGGAAGTCCATCGGCGTGCCCGACACGTCGGCGATCTCGCCGGTCGGGATCAGCGTCGAGTCGACCGGCGTGTAGCCGCTGGCCGGCAGCGTGAGCTCGTGGTCGAGGATTGACGACGTGCCTTCGCCCTGGAGGTTCCAGTAGGTGTGGTTCGTCAGGTTCACGACCGTCGGCGCGTCTGTCGTCGCGTTGTAGTGGATCTCGAGCTTCTGGTCGCGGGTCAGCGTGTAGGTGACCTGGACGTCGAGGTTGCCCGGGTAGCCCTCCTCACCGTCGGGGCTCAGGTAGTTGAGCTGCAGACCGACAGTGCCGTTGCTCTGGAGCGGCGTCGCGGTCCAGACCTTGGTGTCGAACCCGTTGAAGCCGCCGTGCAGACTGTTCGGGTCGTTGTTGATCGGCAGCTGGTAGGTGGTGCCGTCGAGCTCGAACTGGCCGTTCGCAATGCGGTTGCCGTACCGGCCGATGAGCGCGCCGAAGTAGGGGCCCGGGTTGTTGTTGTCGAGGTAGCCCTGCAGGTCGGCGAAGCCGAGGACGACGTTCACCGGGTCCTTGCGGCCGTTCGGGACCTCTAGCGACTGGATGATGCCGCCGTACGTGAGGATCCGGACGGTCATGCCGCGGTTGCTGAGCGTGTACCGCTCGACGGCGGTGCCGTCCTCGGTGGCGCCCCACGGCTCGGACGCGATGGTGGCGGTGTCGTGGTGCCCGCCGCCCTTGTCACCGCCCCAGCGGTCGGTGGTGTCGTCGGCCCCCAGAGCGGCGGGACCGCCAGAGACGAGCAGTGCGGCGACCGCGAGCGGGGCTGCGACGCCCACGAGGCCGCGACGGAGTTGACGCATGCGCATGTGACTCCCCCCTGTCCACGTCGACCGGCGCCGCCCCCTGGGACGTCGGTGTCCCGCGGCGCGGCGACCCTGGCGCGTGACGTGGAGGGGGTCGGGGGCCCGGAGGGGCGGTGCGGTCGGGATCGACGCTAGGACCGTCGCGGCGGCAGGTCAACGAGGAAGCCCGCTTGTTCGGCTACATAACTGAGCAGGTGGCCCGTCACGGCTGTTCAGGTTCCGTGTACAGGCTGGGAGCGGTGTTGTGTGACGACGAGCCAGTCGGCCTCCGGCCCGGCAGACCGCCCAGATACCCAGATACACGGCCTACCCACAGTTTATCGATGATTATCAAGGCGTTCGCGCAGTCCGGACGTCGTGGGCGCGCCCTTCTAGCACAGGTCCGTATGAACTCCGAGGTCATGGCTAATCTCGGCTATCAGCCGCGCCCGAAGCGAGCCCGCGAGATCGAGCATCAAGCCGCTTTTCGGGCACCCGGTTGAGATGCATGGCGGTAAAGAAGCGTTGATCTCTCAGCATAGGGACGCCGGCGCAAGCGCCGATCACAACTCCAACTAGGCCAGAATCGAAGGCCTGCCGCGGCGAATACCCAGTCCGGATCGTCAGCTTTCCTCAAAGCCATTTGCCTCGAACCGAAGGGTCGCCGCATTCTCCCGCACCGTGCGGACCGTGTCCGTGCTGAAGCCGTCCGCGTTGACCGCTTGGATCTCGATGCTGACTTCCAGCCGCGTCCCGGGCGCGGCCTCCAGGTGCTGCAGGACCTCCTGCTGGATGCGCGCGAAGTCCCGGCCGTATCGCTGTGGGTCGAGCCGAGTGGAGCCAAAGTAGCGCGTCAGGACCCGGACCGCGGGAAGCGGCGGCGGAACGGAGTCGGCGGATGTCATGGTCGGACCAGACGGGTCGAGTTCAGGTGTCGCAGCGATAGGCGGGGGCGTCGACTCCTCCGCTCGTTGCTGAATCGCGACCGCGGGCTTTACAACGAGCCACCCGTCACTGAGCGACATTGGCTCGGGCAGGTCTCCCGGCAAGACGACGCCGCGGTAGCGGTGGGCCTCCTCGTCGTATCCCTCTGCGAGGGCAAACGCCTCAAGCTGCCAGACGAGCGAGCTAAGCCCGCTCAGCAGTGCACGCTCAAGGACGCCGCGGTCGCGCAGCCTGTCCAGGTACGGGTACTGCGCGTAAAGGTCCCACAGGTCGCCCACGGCGATGTGCCCAGAGGTCCAAGCCCCTGAAAGCGGACCGTCGAGCGCCATCCGTACGCCCGCAGCACCGTAGTCAGCGGCTAGCTCACCCCCACGTCGGAGCTTGTCCGACACACGTGCTGCCAGCCCCGACGACGCGTCCGCAATCCGCTCGGCGCGCAACGCCGGGGGAGCCCCGGCGTCTGGCTGCTCGGGAACGAGCGCCCAGGTGAACGTCCCAGCGATCCGGTTGGTCGCGTCCTCGTCGGTCTGCCGGCGCCGCGCGGTCGCCTGCGCGGCCTGCTGCGCGGTCAGATTGAGGGTAGACGACGAGCGATCGACCTCATCCCAGGCGAGGAAATCGCGCACTGCAGCGTCCAGGTCGTCCCAACGCTGCCCGTCAGCCGCCAGGAACACCAGCGCGTTGCGGTATCGCCGCTGCCCCGTGCCGACACGCAGCATCGCGTCGGACGCCCAAGTCATCGCCGGAGAGTCGGCGTCACCGCGCGTGTGGCGCTCTGAGGGCGGCACGACGACGAGGCGCGCCTGGTCGAGGTCCGGGACGCCGGAGGAGTCGCGAGGGTCGTGGTGCACGCCGGCGAACAGCCCCTTTTCGGCCACGAGCGGCTTGAGTCGCCGGATGACCTCCTGCCACACCCGTTCGGGCTCGTCGCGGAGTCGGTCCGCGATGTCGCTCGCAGTGCGAGTCACCGAGGCCGTCGTCGAGAACCAGTACCGCGCGTTATCTGCGTACAGGTACGTCGCCTGCTGGCCGAGCACCTCAAGGGACGCACCGAAGTTGCCCACTGTGTCACCCGGGATTGCCACGCCAAGCCACACCCTGGGGCGCTCGACACCCTTGTGGTCGGTACCTAGGGTCGGCGCCGACGCGAGGAAGATCTCCCGCGCGATCCGACGCGTCAGGGATCGCGCACCGAACGTCCCCGGCCGGCTGGCATCGATCTGGACCGGCGTAGAACCCTCGCCGTCGATGTCCTTATCGATGATCGGCTTCCACAAATCCGGCAGGTAGTTCGTCAGCTCGCTCGCGACCCGGGCTGCATGCAGCGGGACGGACCCGGGCAGGATCAGCGGGCTCGCGTCGTTCGACGACCACAGCTCGTGGATTACCGTCGACATCAGCCGCAGCACCCCGCGGGTCCGCTGGAAGCGCTCGAGCGTGGACCAGTCCGTGTAGAGCCGGTCGAACAGCTCCGGGTGGATCGGGTACGCGGCCCGCAACCGCTCCTCGTACGCCTGGTCCTCGGCCTCGGACGGGAACTGGCCGTGGTTTTCTCGATAGAAGTTCACGAACTGCCGGGCAACCGCTGCGATCTCGTTGCGCGCCGCAGCATCGGGCTCGCGGAACAGGCGCCGGCGGACGATCTCAAACGACTCGACGCTGCTCGCCGGCCGCCAGTGGTCAGCCTTGCGCCCGACGACGTTCTGCAACGCCACCAGCGCCCGACGCCCGCGCTCGCCTCCGATCTCAATCGTCGACGCGGTGTCACCGCCGCCGAGCGAGTCAGACGCGGGGATCGAGACCAGGAGCATCGCGCCCGACACGGCACTCACCGCCTCGGTCAGCGACTGCGCGAACGTGAACTGGTCCTCGAAGCGGCCGCCGGCGAGCTTCTCGTCCGATAAACCACGCGCGTACGCGACCCACTCGTCGATTAGCACGAGAACCGGTGCGTGGTCGCGGATGAGGGCGGTGAGCGCGTCGCCCGGGGGGGTGCCTGAACGGTCGGACTCGGCGATGCGGTCGTACGCTGCGCGGCCGCCGAGCTGCCAGGCGAGCTCACCCCACAGCGTGTTGACCTCGGTGCCGTCGTCCTTCATCCGCGGCTGGTTCGGGCCCAGGTGCGTCCCGACGAGGGCGACCTTCCGGACCTGTAGCGACGCGAGGTCGCCGTCGGCGACGACGTCCTGGACGCCCTGCGGGAAGGAGCTCGCGGGCAAGCCCGAGAACAAGTGGTACACGGCGAGCATTGAGTGCGTCTTGCCGCCGCCGAAGTTCGTCTGCAGGTTGACCACCGGCGAGGCGTTGTCGTCGCGGGACATTCGCCGCACCGCGCGGTCGAGCAGGTCCTTCAGTCCCTCGGTCAGGTAGGTGCGAGCGAAGAACTCCTGAGGGTCGAAGTACTCGCGCTGAGTCGTCTGGCCAGTGGCGACCTGATGCAGGTCGGCTGCAAACTCAGCGGCGTTGAACTGTCCGCGGGCCACGTCGTCGTGTGGCGTGATCACCTCACGCCACGGCTTCAGGCCAGTGCCGGGCGTGGCTACAGTCCCGACAGCTGCGAGAACCGTCCTGCGGGTCTGCTCTTCAAACGTTGCGCGCTGATGCTCGACCCGGAGCGCATTGACTGCGGTCGCCTCCTCGGGCGCATGCACGTCTGTGAGAAGTCGCTCCATCGTATCCAATGCACGCGTCGTGTCGTCAGCGCTGAACGCTGTCCCGTGCGCGAACCGGTTGCCTACCTCACGCAGCTCTGAGGCGTAGGACTGGGTGACCCGAGATAGCTCGCCACCGAACGCGCGCCACTCTTCGGTTACCACCTTCAGCAAGAACCGTGGGTCGTCGGCGGAGTAGTCCCGAGCCGTGCCGTGGCGCTGGGCATCGCGCGCCCCAAGCAGTCGCACCCAGTCACCCTCGGGCGCCGACGCGCGCATGTGCTGATCGACGAACGGCCGCAGCCCGCGCGCGAGGGCGTCGAGGCCCCGGCTGATCTTGTCTTTGTTGCTCAGTGCCATCAGATTGCGCCTTCCAGGTCCGCGTCTTCCGCGGTCTCGTCAACGTCCTCCTCGAACGCGGATGGGTCTTCGCCGCCGTGAAGCTGCCCCTGAGAGTCGGCCACGACGTCACGGGCAACCGGCTTGCCGATCGCCTCGGCTACGAGCGCGACGAGCGCCTCCCGACGAGCCGCGAAATACGCCTCGAAGTCTCCGTCCCGCAGCGCCCCGGGTTCGATCAGGTGCGACGCGACGAGCCCGTCCAGACGCGCGGCCTCCATCCCCGTGTCCTTCAAGAGGCGCGGCACGTAGACCGCTGGTGAGTCGCCGCGCAACAAGATGTTGGTCTTCTTCGCCAGTGGGGTCTTGTTGATGATGCAGTCACGCAGGTGCGGATCGATGTCGTTTCGGATGCACCACGCGTGCGGAAACACGTGGTGGATGTCGATTTGCTGGTCCAGGTAGGAGGCATGATCGATGGCCTGATCCAGCTTCCAGTCGCGTGCTCCGCGAGCCATCAGCAGCGCGTAGATGCCCTTATAGGCCGCGCTACGGCCCGTTCGTAGAGAGAGCAACCGGGACTCCTGGAAGTAGGCGTCGACAACCGTCTTAGGCGTCTCCACCTCCGCGCCCGTGCGGCCCGCGAGCGCCCAGTCGGGGACCTGTGCAGCATCGGCGGCGAAGCGCGACTCCGTCGTCGACCCGTAGAGTTCCCCAAGTACCCCGCACCAGAACCACCGGCGTATGCGGTCTCGCACCGTGTAGACGTCGACGTCCTCGCCGAGCAGTACTCGAAGCACCGCGAGGGGCACGGTCTGTGTGCGGTACGGCACGAAGTACTCCGTGTGAATGTGCTCACCGAGGTAGAACCCTGCTGCCCAAAGGAACCCGTCTCGGACGCGTGGTGCCCACTCGAGGTACTCGTCAAGCGAGAGTCCCAAGATGTCCTCTCCCCGGGCGGTGATAGGGCGCGGCTTAGATCGCCCTGCCGCGATGTCATCGAGGCGTCGGCGCCGACTCGCGAGTATGAGTACTGCCTGGAGGAAGTCGGTCGGCTTCGTGCCCGCGAGCACAGGATGCTGTGCGAGGGCGCGCTGGTGCTGGACCCAGTCCTCGCCAAGTCGGAAGTCATCGCCGTGCTGTGCGTAGTACTCAGCGTCGCCTGCGTAGATCGCGGTGAGCAACTCGAAGTTGTTCAGCGGCAGGCCGCCGGAGTTGACCTTTTCGAAGACCGTCGCGACGGCCTCCTTGGTCGTCTGGTCGTCGAGCTGGATCGCCGGGATCACGTACGACTTGACGAGGTTCACGATGTCCTCGTTGAAGCGCTCGAAGATGTCGAGCCGAGCGTCGCGGTCATCGCCAGTGCGCGTGTACTCGAGTAGCCATTTGGTCGCGGAGCCGTCGAAGATCGACGTGAACGGCATGAGCCCTTCAGCGACCTGCTTCTCCCGGGTCGAGACGTCGAGGACGACGTCCCGGTCGAAGTTCTCTCGCACAACACCGTCGTGTGGGATAGAGCGGACGGCGTCGTTCTGGTCGGTCGGGCTGCCGAGCGCACGCTCCACATCGAGGAAGTACCGTCGCGAAAGCTCCTTCCCCCGCGAGTCCTTGGTGGCCACAACACCTGAGCCGGTCAATGCCTGGTAGAGCGACGTCATGCGTTGCTGGCCGTCGAGCAACAGGTGCGACGGTGCTGAGAGGACCCGATGGCCGTCCTGTTGGGCGTCGACCGCCACCCGGGCAAGCGGCTGAGGCTTGAACCGCACGTGCTCCGCGCCCGTATCCAGGAGCATCAGAGCGCCCATCGGGTGTCCGCGGAGCACGGTCACGAGGAGTTCCCGGATCCGGTCGTCGTCCCACTTGTACGGACGTTGGAAGTCCGGAAGCTGGATCTCGCCCGCGCGTACATCCTCCAACAGATCGGCGAGCTTGAGTTGCGGTGTCTGGAATCCCACCGTCGTCACTCCTCGTCTATAGCGTCGAAGTCGAAGCCCGCCTGGGTGGCCGGGTGGGTCGGCTCAGTGCGGCGAGCGACCGACGCCAGGTCAGACCAGGAAGTTCCCAACGCGTTAAACAGCAACGCATCGGAGGGGCGAGTCGATTGGGTCATCTCGTACAGGCGGTACGCCAACAGTTGGACTGTCTCGAGGTCAACCCGCTGTCCGACGCGCGGCACAAGCACCCCAGCCGCCTCAAGGCCGCCTGACTCGAGCACCCGTGCGAGATGCATGGTCGCCTCCCACACCGAGAGCCGGTCGTCGGTGTCCGGACTCCAGCTGCCGGGCAGATCCTGCGGCGGGAGAAGGCGGACGCGGCCGGCGCGCGACGTGAGGACGCCGCCACGGGCCAGTCCGTCGACTGACGTGTTAGTCGCGCGTGCGAGCACGTCTGCCTCGCCAAACGCTCTCTCAGACCACCCGTACTGCGCGTACCACTTGAGGCAGAAGCGCGTATCCGCGTCGAGGTCGCCATCTTGCTCAGCGAGTACCTCGTCGAGCGCCTGATTGATCAGCGCGAGCGCCGTCTTGACGGACATGGCCGAACCGTCAGCCTCGACCACCTTGCTGTAGCGAGAGAACACCGCCATGCCCGGACCGATGGTCGACTGGGCCAGGTCGACTGGGGCAATCGCCCCCTGCTGCATGTCGCGAAGCGCTTGTGGAAGCTCCGCCTTGAGCGCGGCAAGGAAGCCCCGGCGTGTCGTGGCTTGTGCCGACTCGTCACGCGGGCGAAGCGCGAGGACGATCGACGACGCCAGCGCGTTCGTCCCGGACGCGATCAGTCGCCGGCTTGACTCGGTGAGAAGCGGCCATGTCGCGGTGATCGACCAGCCAGCGCGAAGTATGCCCTCCAGGATCGTCGCCCAGCCGGTTGATAGGACATTTCCAGCGCTGCGCTCTTGCTGCTTGAACGCATAGTAAACAGTGATTGGGAAGTCGCCGCTTGCCGCCTGCCTTGCCGTAGCGAAGATGCGGAAGAATCCGTCTTCGAAGAACGTCTCCGCCTCGGCCTTTCCACCGTGTCTGTATTGATTGGCCACGAGCTCCTCGGCCTTTGGCACCAAGAGCGTCCGAAAAAGATCGGGGTGTACCGACTGAAGGGAGCGGCGGAGCCATACATAGAAATAGTCGGATAGGTCGGAATATCCGATGTTGTCATAATAGGGCGGGTCGGTCGAGACGACGACATTCTTGAAATCGACGGACGCGGCGTCCGCCTGCTCAACGCGTGCCGGACCCGATGCCGACGCTTTCGCAAGCGCGGTCGCCACATAGTCAACAGCAGCGGCAAACGAGCCACTGCTACTCGCCAGCGTATTGGCCTCGGAGAAGTCCCAGACCATCGGTATCGCTTGTCGCCCGAAAACCTGTTGCGACACCTGACCTGAACTTTCCCATCGACAGAGCGAGCTGCTCCAGTCCGAAAGGCGCGAGAGCGCCATGGCGAGATAGGTCGCTACAGCGTCGGCGTACGCCAAGGCGTCGGACCCTCCAGAATAGAGCGCCTCGCCTTCGGACGCACCGGTGGCGAGAATGTCCTGAAGCACCTCTGCTCGCACCTCAGACACGAGGTCACTGAAGGTTGTCAAAGCCACTAGTTGACGATCGGTAAAGAGATCAGAGAACTTTTTAAGACCGTATGCCGGCGTCCATAGATTGCGCGGGTCATACCCCAGCTCTTGGTCGGGGATGTCGACAGGACGCGTCACTTTGGCCGCGATGCTGTGCTCCGGTGTCGGCGCGAGGTAGATGCGCCGACGCGGGCCCTCCGCGACCACCGCCATGAGCATCGCACCGAGGCGCCCCTTCCGCCCGGCGTCCTTGATGTAGTCCATGGGAGTGGAAGCCCCGCACGCAACGCAACGTGCTCCAGAACGACCCGCCATGGTGCCGTCATTATCCTTCGTCGGCACATTCGAGAGATCCTGACTGACGTCGAAGTTGACTCGACGCCCTGACGGCGCCGCGGCGTCATTCTCCACACACGGGACGACGTAGGCTTCCTTGCCCTTCTTTTTGCACAACCACCACGACTCCACGAGGGGCATCTCGACGCCGCACGCCGGATTAGGGCACGTGACCGTCCGAGCCCAGAGCCATGAAATAACCGAAGCCGTCGACCCGTCGGGCAGCGTCGCTTTCGGATAGATGTGGCCTATGCGCTCCGTTGCGCGCTGCCGCATCCAAGCGCCATAGCGGCGCACATCCTCGGCGATGCCGGTCGCCCGCGGCCAGTCGCCCAACTTCGAATCTCTCGCACCCGGAAACACGGGCGGGCGGTCGGCGAACTTAGGTGGGATCTCGACCAGGGCTCTGTTGATAAGAGCAGCAACTGGGTTGAGGTCGCTAGCACGTGTTTCCAAACCGAGGCGTTGAGCCTCCATTGGTATCGCCCCCCCGCCCGCGAAGGGGTCCAAGATTGCGATCGACGAGTCACCGGTGCAGCGGTTAATCTCGTGCCGGGCCGCCCGAAGTAGAACTTGGTCGTCGATGGCATCCCACTGCGCGAGGCGGGCGACAATTCCGTGAAGTCTCCTTCGCTCGTCTTCCTGGGCCTGCGCCGTTGGGAACCGATCGGGATCCGAACCTGGGTCGTCGACTAGTTGTGCGAAGATCACCGCGCGCGCAGCCGTGATCGGCCGTCGCGCCCACCAGTGATGGATGTGCTGCGGCTTTCCCACCTTCCGCGCCTTTTCCGCCTTAAGACCCCGATTGATCTCCTCGAGGGGTAGCGACACCTCGATCAGCTTCCGCCGGGTCGGAGTGGTCGTCGGCTCGGTCATGCGTCGTCTCCCTCGGACAGCGTGGGCTCGGGACGCGCCGCTGTGCGTTGCACGTTCCGCCTCTTGCTTGTCGGCACGTTAGGCCCGGGTCCATAGGTGACACTTGGACCGCGTTCCGCTGTCGACGTCTTGACCAGGAGCCCGCGTTCGACCATGTCCCCGAGTATCCGAGACGTGGTTGGGGCGTCCGTCTCGAGGACGAGGCGGACCATGCGGGCGTTGATCGTTCCGGTCTCACGCAGCAGGCCGAGCACGCGACCGTCGATCCAGTCGGTCGTCCGACGGCGATAGGTCACGGCCGTGCCGAGGATGCGTAGGGGCGCCTCTCGGAGCCGGTAGTTGGGGTTCGCCCGTCGAACGGTCTCGCGGGTCGGTTCGACGAGGTCGAAGGGTGCCGACGCGAGGCGGTCGAGCACGGCCTGGACCTCGGCTACGGGCTTCTGCAGGAGAGGTGCGAGCCCAGCTGCGTTCACGATCCGCGTGTGGAGCAGCGTGAGCAGAGTGAGCATCGTGTCGGCGTCGTCGGCGCTGCCCTCCGGGAGTGACTGGACGAACCGTGTGACTTGGGCGTTGGGAGCGCCACCGATAAGCGTGACACGCACACTCGCCTGGTCAGCGTTGAACTGCGGCGGCTGGTGCCCGAGCTGTGCCATCGAGGCGTACATGCGATCGACGCCCATGCCGGCGGTCTCGCCCAGTCCGAGCTTGCGGATCGCCTCAGCTAGGCGAGGGTTGCGTGATCGCGAGGCGGTGCTGAGCACGTTGGACGTCGTGACGCCGCTGACGAACGGGCCCGGGGAGGTCACGGCGAGCCGCGTTGCCGTGTGCTCGATGACGATGCGCGCCGAGTCGCGGTAGTCGCGGTGCATCACCGCGTTGACTAGCGCCTCGCGGATCGCGGTTGGTGGCAGGTCGGCGACCTGGACCTGGACAAGGGCCGAGACGTCGACCGACGTTGTGTCCGTACGGGCCGAGATCAGGTCAAGGACGCGTGCGAGGCTCGTCACCAGCGGGCCAGAGAACTGCTCGTTCGCTGTCAGGTCACCGGCCGGTGTACGCCGATGGACGTAGGCGGTGTGTTCCCGCGCGTGGGGGTCCTCAACGAACAGAAGCACGCCAGCGCGGTTGAGACGCCCGCCAGGCGTGACGACGCCGAGGGCACGAAGCAGGTCTTCGTCGCTCAGCTCCGCGAACGCTCGACGCGCAGGATCCGTGGCCTCACGCAAGAACCGTCGCGCCGTGGTCAGTGCAAGTGGGTCGATCGCGCTCACTGGGACGTCGGTTGCTTGACTTGTCCAGTCGTCTCCGCGCCGGTCGGCGACGAGGCGGGCGATCTGGTCCGCCGACATGGGCATGCATGACGTACCGATGCGCTGGGTGTGACGGCCGCCGACCGCATGCACCGCCGCACTCTCGGGGACGGTGATCACAAGCAGGCGGACGCTCTCGTAGGTGAGTTCGGCGACGTCGACCGTCAGCGGCGGGTCGGTCCGGCTGAAGATCCCATGTCGCGTCTCCGCTGCATCGAGCCGGCCAGCGCCGACAATCGCGTCGGGGCCGCCGGGGTGGTCACGCACACCGACCACCACCGTCCCGCCGTCGTGGTTCGCGAAGCAGGCGGCCGCGGCTGCAAGGTCGGTGAGCGTGTCCGCGATCGATCGGCCGACGGTCTTGAAGTCGAGACGTTCGGTCTCGACTTCGCTCGCGGCACTGCCGTCGTGGACGGCCGCGATCGCGGCAAGTACTCGCTCATGCTGTGGCAACGGGTTTCTCCGAAGTTTTGCGCGGCTCTCGCAGTGAAGGGTACTGCAAAACTCTCGGAGAACTCAGGGGCCTGGCGCCTCCGACGGCCCGTCCGTGGACCTCCCGCCGCATGTGTCTGCTGGCACGCCCGCGACCGGCCACTGTGACGACGCCGGCGGCAGAGTGTCTGACTCGCGGCAGCCCGATCGAAACGCTGGGTTGCCGCTGGCGAGTCCGATACCGTCACGAGCACCCACAGCGTGCCGATCAGATCGAGGTGGATGCGGACGTGAGCGGTGAGCTCAAGCACTCGATGCGCGTGACGCTGGAGGCGATCGTTCCCGGCGTGCGCGTGACCGGAGTCGTTGGTTCCGGTCACGTGCTGGTCGTCTCCACCAAGTGGTTCGGGTCGTCGGTCATCCAGGTCACCTACACCGCACCCGACGGAACGAACGGCCAGACGCTGCTGCGGCGCGACGACGAGGCGCGGCTACGGCTCGAACACGCCGGCCGCACCCGCGCGATGGACGGCGATGCGGACGAGTGGCGCCTGGGCGCTGAGGCGCTGCGCATCCGGTATGCCGCTCTCTTCGATCCGATGCTCGCGATCGCGACGTCCGACCTTCGCCCGCTGCCGCACCAGATCAAGGCCGTGTACGGCGACATGCTGCCGCGTGTGCCGATGCGGTTCCTGCTGGCGGACGACCCGGGAGCCGGCAAGACCATCATGTGCGGGCTATACGTCAAGGAGCTCGTACTGCGCGCCGACCTCGCGCGCTGCCTGATCGTCGCGCCCGGGTCGCTCGTCGAGCAGTGGCAGGACGAGCTGCACGAGAAGTTCGGCCTCGCATTCGAGGTGCTTACGCGTCCGATGATCGAAGCGACCACGCCGGACCAGAACGTGTTCGACCGGCATCCGCTGCTCATCGCACGCATGGACCAGCTCTCCCGCTCCGACGATCTGAAAGAGGCGCTGGGACGCACGGATTGGGACCTCGTTGTCGTCGACGAGGCGCACCGGATGTCGGCGCACTGGTTCGGCCAGGAAGTGTCGATCACCAAGCGGTACGACCTGGGCCGGCTGCTCGGGCGGGTCACCCGTCACCTGCTGCTCATGACTGCCACGCCGCACGCCGGCAAGCAGGACGACTTCCAGCTCTTCCTCGCCCTGCTCGACGGTGACCGGTTCGAGGGCAAGTACCGCGACGGCGTGCACGCCGTACGGGCGGAGGACCTGATGCGCCGCATGGTCAAGGAAGAGCTCCTGACTATGGACGGCAAGCCGCTGTTCCCCGAACGGCGCGCCACCACCGTCCCCTACAAGCTGTCTGACCAGGAGCAAGAGCTCTACCAGGTCGTCACCGACTACGTCCGCGAGGAGATGGGCCGCGCCGACAACCTCGATGAGGGCGAAGGGCGCCGCCGCACCAACGTCGGCTTCGCGCTCACCGTCCTGCAGCGGCGGCTGGCATCCAGCCCGGAGGCGATCCTGCGCTCGCTCGAACGACGGCGAGCGCGACTGCAGAAGCGTTTGAGGGAGAGCGGCGCTGAACGCCTCGATGACGACCTGCCCGTCAAGGACCGACTCGCGCGCATCCTCGGCAAGGACGAGGGCGTCGACGACGCCCTCGACGACCTTGCCGGGGACGAACTTGAGGAGCTCGAAGACACCGTCGTCGACGCAGCCACCGCCGCCCGGACACGCGCGGAGCTCCAGCTCGAGATCGCCGTCCTCGACGATCTGGTCGAGGTCGCACACCGTGTGCGCACCTCGGACACGGACCGCAAGTGGACCGAGCTGCGCTCCATCCTCGTCGACCACGCCCTGCAGACCGACGCACACGGCCAGCACCGCAAGCTCATCGTGTTCACCGAGCACCGCGACACCCTGGAGTACCTGCGCGAGCGCATCTCCTCACTCCTGGGCGACGAACGCGCCGTGGTCACGATCCATGGCGGTGTGCACCGCGAGGATCGCCGCAAAGTGCAGGAGCTCTTCACACAGGACAAGGACGTGAGGATCCTCGTCGCGACCGATGCCGCCGGTGAGGGCCTGAACCTGCAGCGCGCGCACCTGATGGTTAACTACGACCTGCCGTGGAACCCGAACAAGATCGAGCAACGGTTCGGGCGCATCCACCGCATCGGGCAGTCCGAGGTCTGCCACCTGTGGAACCTCGTCGCAGCGGGCACCCGAGAAGGCGAGGTCTACCTGCGGCTGCTGGAGAAGGTTGAGGAGCAGCGGGCCGCCTACGGCGGGAAGGTCTTCGACGTCCTCGGCGACGCGTTCGAGGACCAGCCGCTGCGTGACCTGATGGTGCGCGCGATCCGCTATGGCGACGAACCGGCCACCCGCGCCTACCTGGACAAGGTCATCGACGCGAGCGTCGGTGTCGGCATCGGCAAGTTGCTCGCCGAGCGAGCTCTGCACCACGACTCCATGCCCGAGTCCGACGTCGACGAGATCCGACGCCGCATGGAGGACGCCCAGGCCCGGCGCCTGCAGCCGCACTTCATCCAGGCGTTTTTCCTCGCCGCGTTCCGCCGCCTTGGCGGCAGCATCAAGGCGCGCGAACGCGGTCGGTTCGAGATCACCAACGTGCCCGTCGCGATTCGGGACTACGACCGACAGGCCGGTACGGGCGCCGCAGTCCTTAACCGCTACGAGCGCGTCTGCTTCGAACGCGACCAGATGCACCCGGCCGGACTCACTTCGGCACAACTCATCGCCCCCGGCCACCCGCTGCTGGACGCCGTCGTCGAGATGACGATCAGCCAGTGCGCCCCCACCTTGCGTCAGGGCGCGGTCCTGATCGACCCGATCGACCCCGGAACCACGCCACGGCTGTTGGTGGCGATCGCCGAGCAGATCAGCAACGGCCACGGCCGCACGATCTCGAAGCGGTTCTCATTCGTCGAGCTCGATGACCAGGGCCGGCTCCGCGGCGGCGGACCCGCTCCCTATCTGGACTACCGCGGCGCCAGCGCGGACGAGTCCGGCGCAGCCTCGCCGGTGTTCGACCAGGAGTGGCTGCGCGCCGGCGCCGAGGACGTCGCCGCCGCCTGGGCCATCGAGCACCTGCTCGGCGACCACCGCGCCGACGTCTACGCGCGGATCTCCCGGCAGGTCGAGCGCACCCGCAAGGAAGTGCGGTCCCGTCTCATCGGCCAGATCAAGTTCTGGGACTCCGAGCACGTCCGCTTGCTCGACCTGCAAGGCGCGGGACGACAGACGCGCATGTCACCGGACACCGCTGAGCGGCGGGCGCGCGAGCTCGAGCACCGCCTGGTCACGCGTATGGCCGCGCTCGACCGCGACGCCCAGCTCGCCGAGCACCCGCCCGTCGTCGCAGGCGCCGCGCTCGTTATCCCGCAGGGGCTCCTCGACCAGCTCAGCGGGGTCAGCCCCGTCGAGGTCGCCATGTTCGCCAAGAGCACCGAAGAGGTCGACCGTCGAGCCGTCGCTGCCGTGATGGCTGCCGAACGTGCGCTTGGCGCTACGCCGGAGGAGATGCCGCACAACAATCCCGGCTTCGACATCCGCTCGGTCCGACCGGGCGGCCGCGTGGTGCGGATCGAGGTCAAGGGCCGCATCCAAGGTGCAGACACGTTCACCATCACCAAGAACGAGGTCGTCACCGCCAAGAACCTCGGAGACGACTACCGGCTCGCCCTCGTCCAGGTCAGTCGAGACGGCGCCAGCCACGACACCGCGCGCTACCTCGAGCGACCGTTCGACGACACCGACACCAGCGACTTCCGCACCCTGTCGTACAACCAGTCCTGGGCGCAGACCTGGTCCCAGGGGGGCCAACCGCGATGACCACGTCGACTCTCCCCGTGCACCGGCCACCGTCGCGCCACTGCTCACCCGCGCGCATTGGGCCCATTACGCGGTCGCCCCACTGCAGCACAGTGTCCACAGCGCGCGCGTAGATGTCGTTACTGCGTTCGAGCACCCATGCGAACGTCCCGTGCGGTCGGACCTTGCCGTCATGCCGATCGACCACGTCAAGGACGTCGCCGCGCGTCGTCTACGCCTGGGCGCCTTGCAGGACCGCGGCTATGGCACAGTCACGGAAGTGCTGCGCTGCAGCACTTCCCGACTGCTCAGCGTCCCGAGCGTCGGCCACAGCCGCCCCGAAAGTGTTCGCCGCAGCCTGCCGTGCTAGCTCGGAGTACCCTCCCCCCACCAGCATCGGCGTGGCAGGAAGGGAGGCCCCACCCACATGGCCGGCTCCCAGACCGCCCTGCGCGAAGCCAACCGCGCCACCGTCGTCGACACCATCCGCCGCTACGGCGGCCTCACCCAGGTCGAGCTCGCCTCCACCACGGGCCTCTCCGCCGCCACGGTCAGCAACATCGTCCGCGAGCTCCAGCAGGCCGGCGAGGTCGACGTCCGCGCCACGATCCACAACGGCCGCCGCGCCATGCTCGTCACGATGGTCCACCGCACGGGCCTGGCAGCGGGCGTCCACGTCGGCACGCGCCACATGAGCATCACCCTCACCGACTCGGCCCACCAGGTCCTCGTCGAGCAGGCCCTCCCCCTCCCCCACGAGCACCGCGCCGACACGAGCCTCGACCGCGCCGCCCTGCTCATCGTCGAGATCCTCGAGCGCGTCGGCTCCGGCCTCGACGAGCTCCTCGGCATCGGCATCGGCCTGCCCGCCCCGGTCGACGCCGCGACCGGCACCGTCTCGGTCCCCGGCATCCTCCGCGGCTGGGACGACGCCCCCGTCGCCCAGGTGATGTCGAAGCGCCTGGGCGTCCCGGTGTTCGTCGACAACGACGCCAACCTCGGCGCCCTCGCCGAGAGCCGCCTCGGCGCGAGCCGGCACTTCCAGGACTCCGTCTACGTCCGCGCCTCCCACGGCACCGGCGCCGGCATCTCCCTGCACCAGAACCTGCACCGCGGCTTCGCCGGCACGGCGGGCGAGATCGGCCACGTCCAGGTCGACGCCCAGGGCCAGGTCTGCCTGTGCGGGAGCCGCGGCTGCCTCAACACCGTCGTCGGCGCCCCAGCCCTGATCGAAGTCCTCAGAGCCAGCCGAGGCAGCCTCACGCTCAGAGACATCGTCGCCCTCGCCAACGACGGCGACCCCGGCTGCCGCCAGGTCGTCGAGGACGCCGGCGCCACCATCGGCGCCGTCGTCGCGGGCCTGGCCATCGCCGTGAACCCGCAGTGCGTCGTCGTCGGCGGCGAGCTCGCCGAGACCGGCGAGCTGCTGATCGGCCCGATGCGGGAGGCGATCCGCCGCCGGGTGCCGCTCAACCACATCGCGCCGCTCGAGGTGGTCGCCGCGGAGCTCGGCCCGAACGCCGAGGTCATGGGCGCGGTGCTGCTCGCGCTGGAAAACACCCGCACGACCCTGCCCACATACGCCCGGCCGGACGGAGACTGAGACCGTGGCACTCGACGTGGAGTGGACGACGACGCAGCAGCAGGGCCGATCGAAGCCCGGCGGCCCGCCCCTGCTCGCCCTGCGCACGGTCACCAAGCGGTTCGGCGCCGTCGAGGCGCTGACCGACGCCGACCTCACCGTGCACGCGCACGAGGTCGTCGCGCTGGTCGGCGACAACGGCGCCGGGAAGTCGACGCTCGCCAAGATCATCTCCGGCGTGCTCCAGCCCGACAGTGGCACCATCGAGATCGACGGCGACCCCGTCGCCATCCCCAACCCCGCCAGCGCGCACGCCCTCGGCATCTCGACCGTGTTCCAGGACCTCGCCCTGTGCGAGAACCTCAGCGTCGCGGCGAACATCTTCCTCGGGCGCGAGCTGCGCGCGTCGAAGCACAGCCCGATGGACATCGACGGCATGGAGCTGGCGTCCGCGCAGATCCTCCGGGACCTGACGATCACCGTGCCGTCCGTCCGGACGCCCGTGCGCGAGCTGTCGGGCGGGCAGCGGCAGGCCGTCGCCATCGCCCGGACACTGACGACGCGGCCCCGGATCCTCGTGCTCGACGAGCCGACCGCGGCGCTGTCCGTCGTGCAGACCGCCGAGGTGCTGATGCTGGTCGAGCGGCTGCGCGAGATGGGCCTCGGCGTCGTGATCATCAGCCACAACCTGGCCGACCTGCGGGCGGTGTCCGACCGGATCGAGGTGCTGCGGCACGGCCGCAACAACGGGTCGTTCGACGCGGCGACGTCGGCGCCGGAGGAGATCATCGGGGCCATCGCCGGGGCCACCAGGGCCGTCCGCCCGGCGTGGGCGACGCGCTAGCCCGGCTTCAGCCGCCACACTCGATTGCCTTCAGAAGTTGTGGGCAATGCCGACGCCGGGCCCGAGCAAGCGCCCGCGTCGCCCCGGTTCGCCTAGATCCCTACCGCCTGACCTGCGTCCGGTTGCGATTCAGTAACGCGCCGCCCCTCGGTTGCCTTCAGAGGTTGACGGGAAGGTCCGGCCGGTCCTAGCGTCCACCGCGAGCTCGACAGACCGGCACCGACGCCGGCCGTGCAGCGCGGCACAGAGAGCAGGCACGATGCTGGACACCCCCGTCGTCCTCGAGATGAGGTCGATCACCAAGACCTTCCCCGGCGTGAAGGCGCTGGACCAGGTCCGGATGACGGTGCGCGAGCGCGAGATCCACGCGATCTGCGGCGAGAACGGCGCTGGCAAGTCGACGTTGATGAAGATCCTGTCCGGGGTGTACCCGCACGGGACCTACGAGGGCGAGATCGTCTACCAGGGCGAGGAGGTCCGGTTCAAGGACATCAAGTCCAGCGAGCGGGCCGGCATCGTGATCATCCACCAGGAGCTGGCGCTCATCCCCGAGCTGTCGATCGCGGAGAACATCTTCCTCGGCAACGAGGTCGCCGGACCGCTCGGCATCGACTGGGACGCGACCCGCGAGAAGGCGGCGGAGCTCCTGGCCCGGGTCGACCTGACCATCTCCCCCGACGAGCAGGTCAAGAACATCGGCGTCGGCCAGCAGCAGCTCGTGGAGATCGCCCGGGCGTTGGCCAAGGACGTGAAGCTGCTCATCCTCGACGAGCCGACGTCGGCGCTGAACGAGGAGGACTCCGCGCACCTGCTGGACCTGCTGCGCGACCTCCGCGCGAAGGGCATGACCAGCATCATGATCAGCCACAAGCTCAACGAGATCGCCGCCATCGCCGACTCGATCACGATCATCCGGGACGGCAAGACCGTCGAGACGCTGGACGCCGGCGCGGGCGAGATCGACGAGGACCGGATCATCCGCGGCATGGTCGGCCGGTCGCTCGACCACCGGTTCCCGGACCACACCCCGCACATCGGCGAGACGTTCTTCGAGGTCCGGGACTGGTGGGTCGAGCACCCGACGGTCGCGGACCGGATGGTCTGCAAGGGGTCGGCGTTCGAGGTCCGGCACGGCGAGATCGTCGGCTTCGCCGGGATCATGGGCGCCGGCCGCACCGAGCTCGCGCGGTCGATCTTCGGCCGGTCGTACGGGCGGTTCCGCGGCGGCGAGATCCTGATCGACGGGCAGCCGGTCGAGCTGCACACCGTCCAGCAGGCCATCGACCACAAGATCGCGTACGTCCCGGAGGACCGGAAGGTCCAGGGCCTCAACCTGCTGGACAGCATCCTCGACACGATCGTGTCGGCCGACCTGCGGCGGATCACCAAGCGCCGCGTCCTCGACACCGACCTGGCGTTCCTGGCCTCCGAGCACTACCGGAAGTCGCTGAACATCCGGACGCCGTCGGTCCGGCAGGGCGTCGCCAAGCTGTCGGGCGGCAACCAGCAGAAGGCGCTGCTCGGGAAGTGGATGTTCCCGGAGCCGGACCTGCTCATCCTCGACGAGCCGACCCGCGGCGTCGACGTCGGCGCGAAGTACGAGATCTACGGACTCGTGCAGCGCCTCGCCGACGCGGGCAAGGGCGTCGTCGTCATCTCCTCCGAGCTGCCGGAGCTGCTCGGCCTGTGCGACCGGATCTACACGATCTTCGAGGGCCGGGTCACCGGCGTCCTCGACCGGGAGCAGGCCGACCAGGAGTCGCTGATGCGGCTGATGACCGGCACCAGCCCGGCGCTCACGAACTAACCCAGCCCCCAGCGGAACCCGACGAAGGACTACCGGACGATGACGTCTCTCAAGCAGCTGTTCGGCGGCGGCGCCCGCCAGTTCGGCATGGTGTTCGCGCTGATCGCGCTGGTGATCATCTTCCAGATCGCCACCGGCGGGAAGGTGCTCACGCCGACCAACGCGCAGAACATCATCAACGGCAACTCGTACGTGCTGATCTTGGCGATCGGCATGGTGCTGGTGATCATCGCCGGGCACATCGACCTGTCGGTCGGGTCGGTGGCCGCGGTGGTCGGCATCATCGTGGCGCTGGCGATCCGGGACTGGGGCATCCCCTGGTGGGCCGGCATCCTGCTCGGCCTCGCGGTTGGCGCGGCGATCGGCGCCTGGCAGGGGTTCTGGGTCGCCTACGTCGGCATCCCGGGGTTCATCACCACGCTCGCCGGGATGATGTTCTTCCGCGGCGCGAACCAGTACATCGGCAAGTCGAACACCGTCCCGGTCCCCGAGGAGATCCAGACGCTCGGCGCCGGCTACCTGCCCGAGTGGGGCCCGAACACCGGCCTGAACAACTGGACGCTGCTGCTCGGCATCCTGGCCATCGCGGGCGTCGTCTACGGCGAGCTCCGCAAGCGCCGGTCCGCCCGCCGCCTCGGCGGCACCCCGGTCCCGCTGTGGGTGTCGATCACGCGGATGGTCGCCCTCGGCGCCGTCATCGCCTACGCCACGGTGCTGTTCGGCAGCGGCCGCGTCGGCACGTCGTTCCCGGTCTCCGGCGTCATCCTCGGGGTCCTCGTGCTGGTCTACGGCTTCGTCTCGAGCCGCACGATCACCGGCCGGCACGTGTACGCGGTCGGCGGCAACAAGGTCGCGGCGGCGCTGTCCGGCGTCAACATCCGCCGCACCAACTTCTTCGTCATGATGAACATGTCCGTGCTGGCGGCGCTGGCCGGCATCGTCTTCATCGGCCGGTCCACCGCCTCGGGGCCGTTCGACGGCACCAACTGGGAGCTCGACGCGATCGCGGCGGTGTTCATCGGCGGCGCGGCGGTCTCCGGCGGCGTCGGCACCGTCGTCGGGTCGCTCATCGGCGGCCTGGTCATGGCCGTGCTGAACAACGGCCTGCAGCTCATGGGCGTCGGCTCCGACAGCACCCAGATGATCAAGGGCCTGGTGCTGCTCGCCGCGGTCGCCTTCGACGTCTACAACAAGGTCCAGGGCCGGCCGTCGATCGTCGGGCTGCTGATGAAGGGCGCCCGGCGCGGCCGACCCACGGACCCCGGCCCGGACGACAGCACCGCCGGGACCGGCGCGGTGCCGGTGTCGCAGAACGAGACGCTGGCGCGGAGCTGACCGGGCGCCGCCGGCGCCGACCCCCGACCCCACACCTGTATCCCATCGTGCCGACCCCGGCACGACGCTCGACCGCACCCAACGACGGGTGCCCAACCAGGAAGAGTGACACCACCCATGAAGAAGCTGACTGCGGCGCTGGTCGCCGCCGGGGCCGCCGGAGCACTGCTCCTGTCCGGCTGCTCGTCCGAGCGTGGCGGGTCGTCCACCGAGGAGACCGCCGGGTCGTCCGAGAGCGGCGGCGGTTTCGCGGCCGACGCCACGATCGGCGTCGCCCTGCCGCAGAAGACGTCGGAGAACTGGGTGCTCGCCGAGCAGCTGTTCAAGGACGGGCTGACCGAGGCCGGGTACAACCCGATCGTGCAGTTCGCCAACAGCGGCGTCACCGAGCAGCAGAACCAGATCCAGGCCATGACCGAGCAGGGCGCCAGCGTGATCGTCGTCGGCGCGATCGACGGCTCGCAGCTGGGCTCCCAGCTCGAGGCGGCGGTCGACTCCGGCGCCCACGTCATCGCCTACGACCGCCTGGTGAAGAACACCGACGCCGTCGACATGTACGTGGCGTTCGACAACTACCAGGTCGGCGTCCTGCAGGGGCAGGCGCTGCTCGAGGGCCTCGCCGAGCGCAAGGGCGAGGGCCCGTACAACATCGAGCTCATCGCCGGCTCCCCCGACGACGCCAACTCCACGCCGTTCTTCGAGGGCGCGATGAGCGTCCTGCAGCCGAAGATCGACGACGGCACCCTGGTCGTCGTCTCCGGCCAGACGTCGTTCGAGCAGGTCGCGACCCAGGGCTGGAAGGCCGAGAACGCGCAGAAGCGCATGGACACGATCCTCGCCGGGTCGTACGGCTCCGAGGAGCTCGACGGCGTCCTGTCGCCGAACGACACCCTCGGCCGCGCGGCGCTCACGTCCGTGTCGCAGGCGGGCAAGCAGACCCCGGTCGTCACCGGCCAGGACTCCGAGGTCGAGTCGGTGAAGTCGATCATGGCCGGCGAGCAGTACTCGACGATCTACAAGGACACCCGCGAGCTCGTGGCGCAGACGGTCAAGGAGATCCAGGCGCTGCAGAAGGGCGAGGAGCCGGAGATCAACGACACCGAGTCGTACGACAACGGGGTCAAGGTCGTGCCGTCGTTCCTGCTGACGCCCGTCATCGTGACGAAGGAGAACGCGGCCGACGTGTACAAGGACGACGACACGCTGGCGCCGCTGACGCAGGGGTGACGGCGAGCGGCGTCCGGTAGGGCGGCGGTCGAGGCGAGGGGCGGGCCCGTGCGGTGGGTCCGCCCCTCGCGGCGTGCGGGGGGCGTGCGGAGAGGTGCGAGGTCAGGTCCAGGGCGACGACGGTCGGGGCTCCCGTCGCGCGTCGGGCTCCGGCTCCAGCGCGAGCCGCAGCCGGGCGACGCCCTCCGCCGCGCCGTCGACCGAGCGCCACGACGTCTCGCCGACCATGCGGCCCAGCATGTTGTCGAGGTGCTCGCGGTCCCGCCGACCGGCGGTGTGCACGGCGTCCTCCGGGCGGACCAGCGTGGCGAGCACCGCGAAGTCGTGGACGTGGCGAGCCGAGCCGGGGTCCACGGCGATGCGGATCGCCGCCGCCTTGCCGACGAGTGCGCCGAGCAGGCTCGGCCGGCGGATCGTGCCCCGCCGACCGTCGACCAGCACGGGCACGCTCGCGGAGCGGTCGACCGCCTGCTGCGCACCGTACGTCTCGATCGTCTGCCGTCCCGTGACCGTCCGGCGCGCCCTGCTCGATGGCCGGAGGCCTCGCGGGATCAGGACGTCCACACTCGCGGGCTCGCGGACCCACCGGTGTTCGTACCCCTGCCACGACGCGCCGTCGGGTCGGAACCCCAGGTCGCGCAGGGCGCCCGTGAACCGCGCCAGCGCCCGGCTGTCCGCGCGCACGTCGACCGCCGCGTCGACGTCGTCCGTCGGCCGGGACGGCGCCCGACCGCGCTCCGCGCAGTGCAGGTGGACCATTTGGCCGCCGACCATCGTCCACCCGGTGGGCATCCGCTCGTGCAGGTCCATGAGCGCGTGCCACGCCGCGCGCTGCGACGGCGGCATCGGGGGCAGGACGATCATGGCGGCGGTCAGATGCCCAGCGCCTCGGCGACGATCGCGCTCGCCCGCGCGCGCTCGCGGGGGCCGCCGTGGTCGGCGAGGTCGGCAGCCACCTGCAGGCGCAGGGCGTGCGGCGGCACGTAGGCGGAGACGTGCAGCCAGACGTCCGGTCGGCTGTCGACCGGGTCCACCAGGAGGTG
Organism: Cellulomonas sp. EB106-03-03-XG116; assembly: GCF_058792015.1. NCBI lineage: Bacteria > Bacillati > Actinomycetota > Actinomycetes > Micrococcales > Cellulomonadaceae > Cellulomonas > Cellulomonas sp. EB106-03-03-XG116. The sequence goes on along the minus strand of NZ_JBYTEP010000001.1, from coordinate 67,256 downwards.
GCGGCGGACGACGCGCGGCCAGTCGTCCTCGTGCACGTAGCCCTCGGCCTCCGCAGCCGCGGACAGGCCGGAGCGTGGGTCGCTCAGGCCCGACGGCAGGACCTCGTCGTCGGCCAGGAGGTCCGCCGGATCCGTGCCGCGGTACGCCACCCGGCGAGCCCGTCCGGAGACGAGTGCCTGGAGCCGGGTCGCGGGGTCCGAGTCCGCCCGCAGTCGTTCGACGTGGGCGCGGAGGCGTCGGCGCTCCCCTGGTGTCGACCACGGAGCGTCCAGCTCGTCCACGACGAGCATCAGTGCCCATGCCATCCGCACGCTCATGGGTCGGCCGCGCCGGTGCGTCAGGGCGGCGAGCTGCTGGGGGTCGTCGAGCACGTACTGGTGGCCGACCTTGGTGGCGCGGATCTTGCCGGTCCGGATGAGCGCGTCCACGCGCGACCGGCTGAGGCCGGTGGCTTCGGCGGCCTGGGCGACGGTGAGCCTGGAGCCGGGAGGCTGGGACGCCATGACACAACTATAGCAATCCTGCCTTATTTGAGGTAGTTGCTTGAGCCGAGACCCGGCCCTCGGCGCCGCACCGCCGCTTGCGCGCAGGGCTCCGGCCCCAGTTGCACCTACCCCTGGTCTCGTTACGTTCGAGGTGAGGGGCGTGCCGAGCGAACCTCGCGGCTACCACCGATCGAGCAGCGGTCGGGCCGACCCGCTGGAGGACCACCGTGATCACGACCCCCACCCGCCGCCCGCGCGCCCACGCCCGCACGTTCGCGCTCGCCCTCGCGGCCGGCGCCCTCGTCGTCGGGACGTCGGCGTGCACCGGCGGCACCGCGGAGGCCGAGGACACCACCGACACGACGCCCGCGCCGGACCCGGTCGCGACGACGGCCGACACCGGGGCTGGCGACGACGCCACGGCTCCCGCGGGCGGCGACCCGCTGGACGGCACCCACCAGGTCGACATCCAGACCTACGGCGGCGAGTGGGTGACCACGACCGTCGAGGGCGGCGTCACCACCGTCGCCGACCCCGCTGAGGCCGGCGGCGTCCCGACCACGTGGGTGTTCCAGCCCACCGGCACGACGTTCCAGGTGCGGACCACGGCCACCACCGACGGCCAGCCGTCCTGCCTGAGCCTGCCGGGCGATGACGTCATCACCGTGGCGCCGTGCGACCCGGCCGCGCCGGACCAGCAGCTCGACGTCGGGACGCTGGACCAGCCGGAGCAGGTGAACATCTCGTCGGCCGCGGGCGTCGTGGTGGCGGACCAGGAGGGCGGGCTCGCCCTCGACCCGGACCCGTCGAGCCCGGCGAGCGTGTTCACGCTGGTGGACCGGGGTGCGGCGGAGGGCTGAGCCATCCCAACCCGCTACATCGCCGCGGCGCTCCCTGCGGACGCGGAGACGGTAGACGCAGGACCGGACGCTCAAGTGCGACCAGGATGGCCTGCGACGCCGACTGACCGCGGTGCACGAGTGCCCGAGGTCCTGGCCGTCGACCGCGGTACGGCGGAGGGCTGATCGAGCGCGCCCTCCGCCGTCCCGCGAGTCAGCGGCATCTGGACGACTGCCGCGACAAGCTCGCCACGACCAGGCCGCCCACCAGCAGCGTGCAACCCAGCACCGTCAGCGTCATCGACAGCCGGTTGACCACGGCAGCCCCGACGGCACCGAACCACCCTCCGCTGGACAGGTGCAGGGTGAGAAGCACGTCGGGGACGAACGCGAGCCCGGTGACGAGCACCCCAGCGACGAGCAACGGAATGCCCGGCCGACCCCAGACGCGCACGGCTGCTCGGTTCCCGGCTACGACGACCACCTCACCGAGATCGACAGCGGCACGCTGAGGCTCTGCGCGCGGAACGCGGGATTGCCAAGCACGTTCCCCCAGTGGACGCTCCCGCCGGTGTTGGTCCCGCAGCTCACCGAGTACCACGTGGGAACCGCCTGCGACGTGAAGCCTCGGCCTTGCCCGCATGCCCGCGGGGCGTTGATCCCGACCCCACCGGTGTTCCACACGTAGCCCCGGTAGTAGCCAGGCGATCCGAAGACCACGGAGCCACAGGTGCTCGCCGGGCCGAACGACCCGGTTCCTGGAGCCAGGGCGGAACCGGAACAGAGTGCCCGCGAATTCCGCACCGCCCTCGTGACCTCAGGGTCCTGCCCCTCCACGAGCGTTCCGTCGGGGTACACGATCGGCATGCCGATCTGGTACGACTCGTCGATCGTGACGTCGGAGAGCTGGACGATCTCGGGCAACGACGCAATGACGTCAAGCGGAACGTCCGGGTTGGCGATCGCCACAGGAAGCTCGGCGAGGTCAACCGCGACAGGTTCTTCAACGACGGCGTCGGCACTCGCGCCCGGCGCTGCTCCTACGAGACCGGCCGTAGCAAGCGCGGTGATCGCCCAGCCGGCCACTGACCTCTTGTTCTTCAACACAGCCACTCCCATCGTCGAGCGAATCGGGATGCGGCTGAGTTCCGACCGTATCGCCACCGACAGGGGCGGATCTAGACCTCCCGCGTACCGTGACGCGGCTGTGACCGGCCCGGCGAGCGCGCGTCCTCCAGATCAGTTCGGAGAGACGGCCCTCGTGTCACCGCCCCGCCCGGACTGCCCTTCCCGGACCGCCCGACCCGCCCACGCGTGCCCGACGACGGTCACCCACGGCGTCGCCGCGAGCACGAGCAGGCACCACACCAGGGCGACACCAGCGGCCGCCAGCGCCACGCTCGCCAGCACCACCACCGCCGACACCCCGACGAGCACCACGTGGAACCGGTCGTGCGCCCGGCTCAGCACGGCGAACAGCGCGTAGAACGTCCCGACGTACACCGCGACCGGCACTGCGACGGTGAGCGCCGTCCCCACGGCGGACAGCGAGCTCTCCCCCTGCAGGTAGAACGCCCCCGCGTGCAGGCCGCCGCCGATCGCGATGATCGCCCCGAACAGCACGATGTGCCCGTACCCCCAGGTGAACGACCGGCGGCTGCGCGCGGCCAGCAGCTCGCCGCTCGGCATCACGTCGTACGCCCACCACAGCCCGAACGTGAGCGCCACGCCCGCGAGCCCGAGCAGCGCCGTCTCGACGGTCCAGCCGGACTCCTCGATGAGCGCCGCCAGCGCGAACGTCGTGCCGGTCAGCCCCTCGCCCACGGCGATGATCACGACCAGCCCGTACCGCTCGGCGATGTGGTGCGGGTGCCACGGGGTGCCGCCGTGCACGCGCTCCGCGACGACCGGCCCGATCGCCTCCAGCATCATCAGCGGGACCACGCAGGCGAGGGACACGACCGTCGGCAGGTCGAGCAGCGCGATCGTCACCCAGCCGGCCTGCGCCACGAGCAGCGTCCCGATGAAGACGGCGACGCTCGGTCGGCGTTCCGGGTCGGCCAGGGCGGCGCGGCTCCACTGCAGCACCATCGGCACGCGCATGACGACGAACCCGAGCACCAGCACCTTGTTGTCCAGGTGCTCCCCCGCGGCCAGCGACTCGAACATCGGCGGGACGCCCAGCGCCAGGATCAGCACGCCGACCATCTGCACCATCGTGGTGAGCCGGAACAGCCAGTCGTCGGTGTCGTACGCCGAGGCGAACCACGTGAAGTTGATCCAGGCCCAGGACACGGCGAACGTCGCGAACGAGAAGCCGATGATCGCCGGGCCGACGTGGCCGTCCGCGACCAGGACGGCGAGCTCCTCCGCGGTGCGGCCGAAGGCGATGACGAAGGTGAGGTCGAACAGCAGCTCGAGCGGGGTGGCGGCGCGGCGCTCCTCGCGGGGGTCGCGGCCGGTCATGCGGATGCGCAGCGGGGCGACCCGGGACTGGGTGATCGGTGCAGCGGGCCTCGTCACCCGACGGATCGTGCCACGCCGACCCGCCGCCGAGAACGGGAGTCCGACGTCGAACCGCGGGACTGCGTCGCCGGTAGCATCGGCGCGACGAAGCCGCGCGCGGCGGCCCGACGCCGTCGCACGGTCACCTGCCCGGCGGATGCCCGACGACGAGAGGACCGCCCATGGCACGCGTCCGCCTCGCCGACGTCGCCGAGCGCGTGGGCGTCAGCACCAAGACGGTGTCCAACGTCGTGAACGGCACCGGCTGGGTCAGCGCCCCCGTGCGCGAGCGCGTCCTCGCGGTCATCGCCGAGCTCGGCTACCGCCCGAACCTCGCCGCCCGCCAGCTGCGCAGCGGACGGAGCGGGCTCATCGCCCTGTGCGTGCCGAGCCTGCGCGAGCCGTACTTCGCCGAGTTCGCCTCCGAGTTCGTCACCGCCGCGGAGTCCCGCGGGGCGACGGTGCTGGTCACCCAGTCGAAGGGCACCCGCGAGGTCGAGCTGTCGATGCTGGAGTCCGAGGACCTGCCCGCGATCGACGGCCTGGTGTTCAGCCCGCTGCGGCTCACCCGGGACGACATGGCGGCGCGGCGGAGCACCGTCCCGCTCGTCCTCATCGGCGAGCACGGCGAGGGCCTGGCGTCCGACACCGTCCCGCACGTCGGCCCGGACAACGCCGCGGCGGCCGAGACCGCGACGCGGCACCTCATCGACCAGGGCCGGACGCGGATCGCGGCGGTCGGGTTCCAGCCCGGCGACGGGGGCTCGACGGGCCACGTGCGGTTCGAGGGCTACCGGCGCGCGCTCGCCGCCGCGGGGATCCCGCTGGACCCGGCGCTGCTGGTCGAGGTCGACGCGTACAACCGGGCCGAGGGGTCCGCGGCCGTCGAGCAGCTGCTGGCGGACGGCGTCGACTTCGACGGGGTGTTCTGCTTCAACGACTCGCTGGCGTTCGGGGCGCTCTACACGCTCGGGGTGCACCGGGTCCCGGTGCCGGAGAAGGTCGCGGTTGTCGGGTACGACAACATCGAGGAGGGCGGGTTCCTGGTCCCGCCGCTGACCACGATCGACCCGGGCCTGGCGACGTCGACCGGGCTGATCCTGGACCTGCTCGTCGGCGAGCGCCGCGGCGAGGGCGGCCACATCGGCACGCCGTTCCACCTCGTCGAGCGCTGACCTCTCGCCCGCGCCTCTCGGGACGCACGGGGCTCAGTTCAACGATGGACTACAGTGGGCGTCGCCGCCGTAGTTCAACGCTGAACGCATCTCGACGAAGGGTCTTCCCCATGCACTCCGCCACCGTCGTCATCGACCCCGCCTTCACGGTCGCCCCGGTCCGCCGCGGCACCTTCGGCACGTTCGTCGAGCACCTGGGTCGGTGCGTCTACACGGGCATCTTCGAGCCCGGCCACCCCACCGCCGACGCGAACGGGTTCCGCGGCGACGTGCTCGCCCTCGCCCGCGAGATGGGCATCTCCACCGTGCGCTACCCGGGCGGCAACTTCGTGTCGGGCTACAACTGGGAGGACGGCGTCGGCCCGGTCGAGGACCGTCCGGAGCGGCTCGACCTGGCGTGGCACTCGACCGAGACCAACGCGTTCGGGCTGCACGAGTTCATGGCCTGGACCAAGGCCGCCGGCGCCGAGCCGATGATGGCGGTCAACCTCGGCACCCGCGGGCTGCCCGAGGCGCTCGACCTGCTGGAGTACGCCAACCAGCGCCGTGGCTCCGCCCGTGCCGAGCAGCGCCGCGCCAACGGCGCCGACGAGCCGTTCGGCATCTCGTTCTGGTGCCTCGGCAACGAGATGGACGGCCCCTGGCAGCTCGGCCACAAGACCGCCCGCGAGTACGGCCGCCTCGCCGCGGAGACCGGCCGCGGCATGCGGCAGATGTTCCCCGACCTGACGCTGGTCGCCTGCGGGTCGTCGGGCTCGGGCATGCCGACGTTCGGCACCTGGGAGCGCGAGGTGCTCGAGGAGTGCTACGACCAGGTCGACCTCATCTCGGCGCACGCGTACTACCACGAGCAGGACGGCGACCTCGGCTCGTTCCTGGCGTCGGCGCAGGACATGGACCACTTCGTGGCGACCGTCGCGGCGACGGCGGACGCGGTGGGCGCGGCGCGCAAGACCGACAAGCGGATCAACATCTCGTTCGACGAGTGGAACGTCTGGTACCACGAGAACGACGACGCGCTCCCCAAGGGCGAGGACTGGCCGGTCGCCCCGCGGCTGGAGGAGGACGTCTACACCGTCGCCGACGCGGTGGTCGTCGGGAACCTGCTCATCTCGCTGCTGCGGAACTCGGACCGGGTGCACTCCGCGAGCCAGGCGCAGCTGGTCAACGCCCTCGCGCCGATCATGACCGAGCCGGGCGGCCCGGCCTGGCGGCAGACGACGTTCCACCCGTTCGCGCTGACCTCGAAGTACGCGCGGGGCGAGGTGCTGCGGGTGGCCGTGGACGCGCCGACGTACGAGAACGCGCGGTTCGGGGAGTCGGCGCTGGTGGACGCGGTGGCGACGTACGACGCGTCGACCGGGGACGTGGCGCTGTTCGCGGTGAACCGGGCCATCGACGCGCCGACCACGCTGCGGGTCGACCTGCGGGGCGTCGGGGCGGTCGAGGTCGTGGAGGCGCTGACCTACGCGCACGACGACGTGCACTGGCGCGCGACGCAGGAGGACGCGGAGACGGTGCTGCCGCGCGCGAACGCGAGCGCCGAGGTCGGCGAGGACGGCGTCCTCACGGTCGAGCTGCCGGCGGTGTCCTGGTCGGTCCTGCGCCTGCGCGGCGCGGGCGCCTGACGACGGGCTCAGCGCCGCGCCTACGGCTTCCGGCCCGGCCCACGCCGATCTCGTGCGGCCGGGCCGGAAACCGTAGGAGTCCGCGCGACCTCGTCGCTACCCTGGCGCGATGCTGCCCGCGGACTGGATCGAGCACCGGCGCGCCGACGACCGCGAGCTGCTGGGCTGGATCCGCCCGGCGGGCGCGGAGTTCGTCGCGGTCGACCGGCTCGGGCGCGACGTCACCGGCGCCGTCGACTGGCTCGCCGCCGAGGAGGCCCTCGACGAGCGGGGGTTGCGGTGGCTCGCCGAGCGGTGGTCGCTGACCCTCGACGACGGCACCGAGCAGCGCGTGCGGTTCGCGGAGGTCAGCCCGGATCGGGTGGTGGTCGTCGCGGAGCAGTGGGGCGCGGTGCTCCCGGGCGCGCCGACCTGGACGCTGCCGTTCCCGGCGCCGGACACGCTGCGCCCGTTCGAGGGCGACGCGCACGTGTACGACGCCTGACCTCGCGGGCGCGGCGCCCGGTCGGCCTCTCAGGCGCGGCCGGTGGCCCCGCCCCGCTTGGTGACCCGCCCCAGCAGCTCCTTGGCCTTGCGCTGGTTCTCGGGCTTGGACATCTCCCGGATCGCGACCTGCGCCGCCTTGGCCACGACCGCGCTCTTCAGCAGCTTGCCGACGTATCCCATGTCGTGCCTCCGATGGTTCGAGGGAGCGGCGACCGTAACCCGCCCCGCGGCCGACCGCCCGGCGAGCGACCGGCGCCACCGCGACCGCCGGAACCTCCCCCCTCCGGCGCAGCGTTGCGCCCAAAGGCGCAACCTGCGGACCCCGCCCCACGCCCGATGTGCCGCGCCGGGCCGGTCACGAGGCTGGAGGTGCAGGCCAGGGGTGCCGCCACCGGGATCGCCCGGACACCGCCCGGCCGCGAGGAGGCCGCCGTGCGCACCATCGACCGCGCGACCACACCCGGCGACGAGACCGCCGCACCGTCCGATCGTCGGCGCCCGGCCCGCCGCGGCACCGTCGCCGCCGCGCTCGCCGGAGCCGCCCTGCTCGCGGGGCTCACCGCGTGCGCCCCGGCCGCCCCGGCGCCGACCCCGGCGCCTGCGCCCGAGGCACCGGTCGCCGGCACCGCGCCCGAGGCTCCGGCCGATCCCGCGGACCCCGCCGCCGACCCCGGCGCCCCGCCCGACAGCCTCGCGACCCCCGTGCCCCCCGCGCTCACCCGCACCGACGTCGACGCCTGGCTCGACGGCTTCCTGCCCGCCGCCCTGGAGCGCACCGACATCCCGGGCGCCGCCGTCGCGGTCGTGCACGACGGCGAGGTCGTCACGACCCGCGGCTACGGCTGGGCCGACACCGGGACGGAGTCCGGCGAGGCGGTCCCCGTCGACCCCGACCGCACGCTGTTCCGCCCCGGGTCCGTGTCGAAGCTCGTCACCGCGACCGCGGTCATGCAGCTGGTGGAGTCCGGCGACGTGGACCTGGACACCGACGTGTCGGCATACGTCGACATCGACGTCCCGCGGTCGTTCGACGACCCGATCACGCTGCGCCACCTGCTCACGCACACCGCCGGGTTCGAGGAGCGGATCCGCGGGCTGATCGGCGCCGAGGGGACGCCCGTCGACCTGCGCGCCGCGCTCGCCACCGACCCGCCCGAGCAGGTCTACCGGCCCGGGACCGTGCCCGCGTACTCGAACTACGGCAACGCGCTGGCCGGGTACGTCGTCGAGCGGGTGAGCGGCCAGCCGTTCGAGCAGTACGTCCAGGAGCACGTCCTCGAGCCCGCCGGGATGACGACCGCGACGTTCGACCAGCCGGTGGCCGACGACCTGCGCGACCGCCTGGCGCTCGGGTACGGCACGGCGTCCGGCCCGGCGACGGGGTTCGAGGTCGTCGGGGTGCCGCCCGCCGGTGCCCTGTCGGCGTCGGCCGCGGACATGGCGCGGTTCATGCTCGCGCTGCTCGGCGAGCCCGCCACCGGCGAGCAGGTGCTGGACGCGGACACGCTCGCCCTGATGCAGGCGCCTGCGCTCGACGAGGACGACCTCGGCACGCTCGCCGGCGGCGCCCGGATGGGGCTCGGGTTCTTCCAGGAGGACCGCAACGGGCACCGGATCGTGGGCCACGGCGGCGACACCAACGCGTTCCACTCGCACCTGCAGCTGTACCCGGACGAGCGCACCGGCGTCTTTGTCAGCGTGAACGGTTCCGGCGCGGGCGCGCTCGACAGCCTGGAGCTGCGCGAGCAGCTGATGCACGGCTTCGCGGACCGCTACTTCCCGCCGACCGACGCCAACGACGCCAACGGCCCCACCGCCGTCGACGCCCACACCGCCCGCGCGCACGCCGCCGCCCTCGCCGGCGCGTACACCGACTCCCGGGCCATGCGCAGCACGTTCCTGCACACCACCGAGCTGCTCGCGGTCACCCACGTCACCGCCGAAGACGACGGCCGCGTGCTGGTCGCGCCCGGCCCGCTGACGGACCGCCCGGTCCTGTACGAGGAGGTCGAGCCGTGGGTGTGGCAGGAGGTCGGCGGCCAGCGGACCATCGCCGCGCGCGCCGAGGACGGCCGGGTCACGGCCATCGGGTACGACTCCGCGTTCACGCTGCTGCCCGCGGGCGCGGCGACGGGCGTGGCGCTGCCGGCGCTGGGCGTCGCGACCGCGGTGCTGCTGGTGGGCGCGCTGGCCGGTCCGGTGGCCGCGCTGGTCCGCCGCATCCGGCACCGTGCCCCGCGCGACGCCGCCGGGCGTCCCGCCCGGGTGCTGACCCGGGTCGCCGCGGCGAGCGCCGTGCTCGCCGTCGCCGGCTGGGCGGTCGCGATCACGACGATCATGGGGCTGGTCGACCTGCCCGAGGGCGGCCTGCGCGTGCTGCAGGTGCTGCAAGGGGTCGGCATCCTCGGGCTCGTGCCGGCGACGGTCCGCGTGGTCGGCGACGTCCGGCGGCGCGCCGGCGGGTGGCGGGTGGCCGGCGGGGTGCTGGTGCTGCTCGCGCTGGGCGTCGTGGCGTGGTTCGCGGTGACGTACCGGCTGGTCGCGCCGGGCCTGTCGTACTGAGCGCCCGGGGCCCGCGACGCACGAACCCTACGGTTTCCGGCCGAGCCACCCGCGACAGGCGGTGGGCTCGCCGGAAACCGTAGGGCTCGCGGCCGCGGCCGCGGCGGGCGCGTCAGCCGCGCAGCGACGCCCCGTTCGTCCGGATGACCTCCTGGTACCAGTCGAACGACGCCTTCGGCGTGCGGGCCAGCGTGCCGCGCCCCTCGTCGTCCTGGTCCACGTGGATCAGCCCGTACCGCTTGGACATCTGCGACGTCGACGCCGCGATGATGTCGAGCCCGCCCCAGGCGGTGTACCCGAGCACCTCGACGCCGTCCTCGATGGCCTCGCCGATCTGCTCGATGTGCGTCTTCAGGTAGTGGATCCGGTACGGGTCCTCGACCCGCCCGTCCGGCCCGACCTCGTCCTTGGCGCCCAGCCCGTTCTCCACGACGAACAGCGGCACCTGATAGCGGTCCCACATGTCCCGCAGGGCGATCCGCAGGCCGACCGGGTCGTGGTGCACGCCCCAGTCGGTGACCTCCAGGTGCGGGTTGCGGATGCTGGAGAAGATGTTGCCGCCCGTGATGCCGTACTTCGACGGGTCGGCCGCCGACACCAGCGACATGTAGTAGCTGAACGACAGGAAGTCGACCGTGCCCGCGGCCAGCTCCTCCGCGTCGCCCTCCTCCACCGCCACGGTGATGCCCTTGCGGGCCAGCAGCCGCGGCACGAACGTCGGGTACGCGCCGCGCACCTGGACGTCGGTGTGCAGCAGGTTGAGGTCGTTCGCCTCCAGGGCCTCCAGCACGTCGTCGGGGGCGCTGGTCGCCGGGTAGTGCAGCATCCGGGCGAGCATGCAGCCGACCTTCGCCGTCGGGTCGATGCCCTTGATGATCCGCACGGCGCGGGCGCTGGCCACGAACTGGTGGTGCAGCGCCTGCCAGGCCTTGGCCTCGGTGTGCTCGCCCTCGCGGGTGACCACGCCGCCGCCGGTGTACGGCTCCAGCAGCGTCGTGTTGATCTCGTTGAACGTGAGCCAGTAGGTCACCAGCGGGTGCAGCTCGCGGACGACGGTCTCGACGTACCGGGTGTACAGGTCGATCACGCCGCGCTCGGACCAGCCGCCGCGGCCGTCGGCCACGAGCGCCAGCGGCATCTCGTAGTGCGACAGCGTGACGACCGGCTCGATGCCGTTGTCCCGCAGCCGGGTCAGCAGGTCCCGGTAGTAGTCGATCCCGGCCTGGTTCGGCTCCGCGTCGTCGCCGTGCGGGAAGATCCGGGTCCAGGCGATCGAGAGGCGCAGGGCCTTGATCCCGAGCTCGGCGAACAGCGCGATGTCCTCGCGGTACCGGTGATAGAAGTCGACGCCGTAGCGCTTCGGGTAGCCCTGGCCGCCGGCGACGGTCCGGGCGACGGCGATCTCCTCGTCCGAGGCGCGCATCAGGGCCTCGAGCGCGGTGTAGTTGCGCGCCTCCGGGGAGCGGAACGGCACGACGTCGGCGGTGGACAGGCCCTTGCCGTCGGCGCCGAAGCCGCCCTCGACCTGGTTGGCGGCGAACGCGGTGCCCCAGAGGAATCCGTCGGGGAAGGTCATCGGGCGGTCTCCAGTGCGTGCTCGAGGGTCTCGACGGCGAGCAGGCCGGCCCCGGCGCGGACGGTGCCCGCGGCGATCGGCTCGACGCCCGCGTACGCGGTCGCGTTCGTGACGACGACGACGGTGGTCGTGTCGTGGGTGGCCGCCACAGCGGGCAGGTCGACGGTCAGCAGCCGGTCGCCGACGGACACGCGGTCGCCGTCGGCGACGTGGGCGGTGAAGCCGCGGCCGCCGAGGTTCACGGTGTCGACTCCGACGTGCACCAGCACCTCGACGCCCTCGTCGGACCGCAGGCCCACGACGTGCTTGGTCGGGAACACCGTGACGACGGTGCCGGACACGGGGGCGACGACCTCGCCGTCGGTCGGCAGGACGCCGACGCCCTTGCCCATCGCGCCGCTCGCGAACGCGCCGTCGCCGACCTCGGACAGCGGGACGACGGTGCCGGCGACCGGCGAGGCGACGACCGGGCCGCCGTCCAGCGCGGCGGCCGCACCGGCCGCGCGGTCCGCGTCGGAGGGCGACGAGGCCACGCCGGTCGACCCGGCCGCGGCCGCGCCGCGGGTCAGCGGCGACTCGTCGAACCCGATGACCAGCACGGCCACGAACGAGGCGACGAACGCCACGGCCAGCGCCGCGACGGCCCAGCCGAACGTCTGCCCCGCGAGGCCGGGCAGCCCCGGCAGGCCGGAGTTGCCGACGAGCGCGTACGCCTGGGCGCCGAAGCCGAGCGAGATCGCGCCGCCCGCGGCGCCGCCGATCATCGAGGCCAGGAACACCCGGCGCATCGGGAGCAGCAGGCCGAACAGGCCCGGCTCGGTCACGCCCATGAGCGCGGTGAAGCCGGTCGACAGCGAGGTGGCGCGGACCGTGCGGGAGCGGGCGCGCAGCGCGACGCCGAACAGCGCGCCGGCGACGGAGAACACCTGGACGTAGGTCAGCGGCAGGAACGGGTCGCTGCCCAGCGAGGCCAGGTTGCCGAGGATGAACGGCACCAGGGCCGCGTGCATGCCGGTCATGATGATGAGCGACATCAGGCCGCCGAGCAGGATGCCCGAGAACACGCCGCCGTGGGTCAGCAGCCAGTTGAGGCCGCCGGAGATCTGCTCGCCGATGATCGCGCCGAGCGGGCCGAGCGCCACGAGGGTGATCGGGCCGACGACGACCATGCTGACCAGCGGGACGACGCTGAGGTGCAGCGCCTGCGGCAGGACCTTCTTCAGGCCGCGCTCGACCCAGGACAGCGCCCACACCGCCAGCAGCGACGGGATGACCGTGTACGAGTAGGTGGTCGCGGTGACCGGCACGCCGAGGAACGCCACCGGGTCGCCGGCCGACAGCAGGGTCACCAGGTTCGGGTAGACCAGCGCCGACGACAGCGCCGCGGCGACGAACACGTTCGTCTTGAACGTGCGGGCCGCGGAGATCGCGATCATCACCGGCAGGAAGTAGAAGAACGCGTCGCCGAGCGTGTAGAGCAGCTGGTAGGTCTGGGTCTCGGTCGACATCCAGCCGAGCCACACCGCGAGCGCGAGGAGGCCCTTGATCAGGCCCGCGCCGGCGATGGCCGGCAGCAGCGGCGGGAAGGTCTTCGACAGGAAGCCGAAGAACCGGTCCCGGATCGAGCCGCCCGAGGCCGCGGGGGCGCCGGCGGCGTCCACGTCGTCCGCGTTCGGGTCGTTCACCTTCGCCACGAGCCCCGGGTGGGTCTCCTTGACGGCGGCGAACACCTTCGGCACGTCGTTGCCGATGATGACCTGGAACTGCTGCCCGCTGTCGTTGATCGCCTGCACGGCGCCGACGGCGCGGACCGCCGCCTCGTCGACGCGCGCGCGGTCGACGAGCTGGAACCGCAGGCGGGTGACGCAGTGGTAGAGCGAGGTGATGTTGTCCTCGCCGCCGACCGCCGCGACGATCGCGGCAGCGTCCTTCTCGTATGTCACGGTGCTCTCCTGAGCTGTCCCCGCGGGTCGCCGGAGGGGCGCCGCGGGGTGGGAGGGGGTGTCAGAGCAGGTTCGACAGGTGCAGACCGAGGTAGGTCCGCTCCTGCAGCGTCATGACGTGTCCGTGGCGCTCCTCGACGACCGCCGCCACCTCGTCGACGACCGCGAACGCCCGGGGCTGCTGCTCCACGAGGAACGCGTGCAGCCGGGGGTCTCCGCCGTCCTCGACCTCGCCGTCGACGACCCGCTGCGCGAGGAAGCGCAGGTGGGTCGCGAACCGGAGGTAGGCGTGGCGCTCGTCGTCGTCCGCGATGGCCAGCTCCTCGCGCACGACGCCGAGGACGTCGCGCATGAACTCCATGAGCCGGGCGGTCTTCTCGGACGACCCGCCGACCGTCGCGTTCACGAAGTGCAGCGCGATGTTGACGGCCTCGTCGTCGGTGAAGGTCACCCCGAGGTGCTTGTTGAGGATCATCACGGCCGACCGCGCGAAGAGGTACTCCTCGCGGTGGATCGTGCGGACCTCGACGGCCAGCGGGTTCGCGAGGGAGATCCCCTCCCGCACCCGCTGCACGGCGTAGACGAGGTGGTCCGCCAGGGACGCGAAGATGCCGTCCCCGAACTCACGGCCCAGCGACCGGCGGGCGACCGTGACGATGTCGGCCGTGACCTGGAGGATCTCCGGCGGCACCGTGCCCACGATCGAGGCGAGGTGGTTGCCCACGGCGTCGTCGCGGATCCGGAAGACCGACTCCACGCGCTTCTCGTCGATCGTGTCGCCGGGCTTGCCCTGGAAGCCGATGGCCTTCCCGACCACGATCACGTCGCGCCCGGCTCGGGGCGCGCGCCGCGTCGGCGTGGTCAGGCCGCCGTGGCGCCGCCCTGCGCGGCGAGCGCGTCGGTCAGCAGCCCGACCAGCGCCTCCAGCTGCACGTCGGCGGCCGCGCCGTCCTCCACGTCGGCCCCGTCGAGCGCCCGCGCCGCGAGGCCGGACTTGCTGTCGATGAGCTCGGCGATCCGGGAGTCGACCGTCTGCGCGGCGATGACCCGCCACGCGGTGACCGGCTCGGACTGCCCGATGCGGTGGATGCGGTCGATCGCCTGGGTCTGCTCGGCGTCGGTCCAGGACAGCTCGGCGAGCACGAGGTTCGACGCGACCTGCAGGTTCAGCCCCACCCCCGCGGCGGTCAGCGAGCAGACGACGATCTGCACCTCGGGGTCCTCGACGAACGCCTTCACGTTCTTGTCGCGCTGCCGGGTGGTCTGGTCGCCGCGGATGGAGGCGTACGTGATGCCGCGCTCCGCGAACGCCTGCTCGGCGTGGTCCATCACGTCGACGTGCTTCGCGAAGAACACCACCTTGCCCACGTTCCGGGCCAGCTGGGCGGCGTAGTCGGCGGCCGGCGCGGCCTTGGCCTGCCCGATCCGGCGGACCATCGAGAACACGTTCTCGCCCTTGGCCTTGCCGCTGGAGTCCTTGAGCTCCGCGGCGGCGACCCGGCGGGCGATCTCGTGGTCGGTCCCCAGGACCAGGCCGGACTCCCGGGCCTCGACCGCGCTGCGGTACCGCTGCAGCAGCCGCTCGACGAGGGCGGCCTCGGCCTCGCGGATCGACCGGCCCGCGGCGCCGTCGAGCTCGACCAGCAGGTCGGCGACCCGGCGCGCCGGGATGTCCGCGACGACGTCGGCCTTGCGGCGGCGCACGATGCCCATGTCGATGACGCACTGCCGCGCCGCGACGGAGAACCCGCGGTCCGCCGGGGTCAGCCCGATGGCGTCGAGCGCCGTCATCAGCCGGCCGAGCGGCTTCTCGTCGTCGATCCAGCCGAGGTACTGCCAGATCGCCCGGAAGTCCTCGATGTCGTTGATCAGCGGGGTGCCGGTCAGGGCCATGAGCAGCGGACGGGCCGCGCGCTCGCGGATCTTCTCCGCGATCGACAGCACGTGCTGCGAGCGCTGCGAGCGCTTGTTCTTGATGAAGTGCGCCTCGTCGACGACCATCCCACGGAAGCCGTGCTCCCCCAGCCAGCCGACGTGCCGGTCCAGGATCTCGTAGTTCACGATCACGACGTCCGCGAACCCGTCGACCCGCTCCCCGTCGCCGTGCACGACCGTCGCGCGGCGCTCGGGTGTCCACAGCCCGACCTCGTGCGCCCAGTTCGTCTTGACGACGTTGGGGACGACGACCAGCAGCGGGTACGCGCCGGCGGTGCGGGCGGCGAGCAGGGCCTGGGCGGTCTTGCCGAGGCCGGGCTCGTCGGCGAGCAGGAACGTGCGGTGCCCCTCGGCGGCCGCGGTGACGACCTGCGCCTGGTGCGGCATGAGCTCCCGGCCGGGCGGCGTCGGCACGTGCGCGGGCTCGGGCAGCGGCATGCAGGCGGCGACGCCGTCGCCGGACTGCTCGAACGACCGGAACAGCGGCTCCAGCAGCTCCCACCCGGCCAGCCGGCGGGGCTTCGCGGCGACGCGCTCGGCGGCGGCCTCGAAGTCGGGGGCCAGGAACGGGTTCGCGAGCCGGCGGGAGATCACCGACTGCGGGACGACCTGGCGGTCGGCGCCCGGCGTGGGGGCGACCGGGGCGGGCGCCTCCTCGGGCTCCGGCTCCTCCGGGACGTCCATGCCGGCCGCGCGCTGGACGGTCGCCTTGTAGGCGCGGGCGGCGTCCGAGACCTTGGCGTCGTCGGCGAGCAGCGCCAGCAGCGACGTGTCCCGTGCGGCGATGCGGGCGAGCTGGGTCGCGACGCCGTCGAGCCGCTTCATCAGCTCCGTGCGCTTGGCCTGCGACAGCTCGGGGTCGGCCATCGCGCGGGCGCGCTCCTCGCGGACCAGCAGCGCCACGACCTGGAACTTCGTGCGAACGGCCGGCCGCACCGGCGAGCGCTGCACGGCCCCCTCGATCTCGCGCACCACCCCGGCGAGGACGGGGATCAGCCCCTGCTCGCTCGGGCGGGCGGTGCGGCGGCGCTGGCCGCCCGAGGCGGTGCTGCTGCCCCCGCGGGCGGGTCGGCGCTGGCCGGTTCGTGCCACTTCGTCTCCTTCGTGCCTGCGTGCCGCGGCGAGGGCACGCAGGCGTGGTGCCGTCGCCGCGCGGGTCCGGCGCGGACGCCGGGTGCGCGCGACGCGTCGCCGCGTGCGCCGCCCGCGGGCCCCGGGCTCGCGCCGGGGGCGGCGGGCGCCGGTGCTGCGGGCGCGCCGTGGGGCGTCCCCGCCTTGTCATGGCGGGGTGCCTCGGCGGACGACCGCGGGCCGCTGGCGGCGCACGCGGACGTCCGTTGTGCGCCTGGGCAGATTCGAACTGCCGACACCCGCTTTAGGAGAGCGGTGCTCTATCCACTGAGCTACAGGCGCGCCGCCGGGACCCTCGGGCCGACCGGCCGACCGCCGTCCCGCCGTCGGTTCGACGGGGCGGACGCGCCCACCCTACCGGGGCGGGACGCGGTGGCGCTCCGCCGCGCGGGGTGATCGCCCTCCGCCGGGCGGCCGCGAGGAGCTCCGGGGTGGGACCGGCCCGGCCGTCCGTCCGGATGCCCACCGGATTCTCGCGCCACCACCTGATCCATCAGGCGGCGGCGCGAGAATCCGCAGGGGATCCGGGCGGGGCGCCGGCCGTCCGCCACCCGCGGGCGCGCCCGGAGGGGCAGGATGGGCGGGCAGGCACCCGGGACCGCAGCGTGGGGGGAGACGGACGTGGCGCGAGACGTCGTCGTCGTGGGGTCGGTCAACGCGGACCTCATCGTGCAGGTCGAGCGCCACCCGCACCCCGGGGAGACCCTGCTCGGGCACACCTCGAGCGTCCTGCCCGGGGGCAAGGGCGCCAACCAGGCGGTCGCGGCCGCGCGGCTGGGCGCCGAGGTGGCGCTGGTCGCGGCGGTCGGCGACGACGTGAACGCCGGGATCGCCCTCGCCGGCCTGCGCGACGCCGGCGTCGACCTGACCCACGTCACCGAGATCGACGCGCCGACCGGCCTGGCCGTCGTGACCCTGTCGGACGACGCGGAGAACACGATCGTCGTGGTGCCGGGCGCCAACGCGTCGGTGTCGCCGCGGCTCGTGGACGCCGCCGCCGACCTCATCGCCGAGGCGCGGGTGTGCGTCGTGCAGGCCGAGATCCCGCTCGCCACCGTCGCGCACGTCGCGCGCGTGGCCGCCGCGGGCGGCACCCGGCTGCTGCTGAACGTCGCCCCCGCCGCCGAGCTCCCCCTCGAGACGGTGCGGACCGCCGACCCGCTGGTGGTCAACGAGCACGAGGCGGCGATCCTGCTCGGCCGGCGCGACCGGGAGCCCGCGGACGCCGCCGCCGAGCTCGCGGCGCAGGGCGTGCGGTCCGTCGTCGTCACCCTCGGGGCGGGCGGGGTCGTCGGCGTCGAGGACGGGGAGGCGTGGTCGCTGCCGGCGCGGCAGGTCGACGCGCTGGACACGACCGGGGCGGGCGACGCGTTCGTCGGCGCGCTCGCCGCGGGGATCGCGGACGGTCTGGCGGTCCGGCAGGCGGCGGCGCTGGCGACCCGGGTCGCGGCGGCCTCGGTGACCCGGCTCGGCGCGCAGCCGTCCTACCCGTGGCAGGGGGACGACCTGCCCTGACCGGCGGGGGCGGCTCCCCCCGCCGAGCACGCAGGAGGGGGCGAGGCGGGCAGGCCGCGCGCCGGCGCGGGCGGGACGGTCGCGCCGCTATCGTCGTCCGGTGCCCGAGACCCCCGACGCGCCCGGCCCCGACGGCGACGTCCCCGGGCTCACGGCCTGCGCGCTGTGCGCGGGCGAGACGCTCGGCGACGCCGACCCGCTGCCCGGCGGCCAGCTCGCCCGTCTGCGGGCGCTGGCGGGCCGCGGCGCCGCCCGGCTGACCGAGGTCGACTGCCTCGACGCGTGCGAGCGCGGCGACGTGGTCGTCGCGCGGCCGTCCGGGTCGTCCCGGCGGGCGGGCGCGGGGCCGGTGTGGTTCGAGCGGCTGTCCGGCGACGTCGACACCGCCGCCCTGGAGGCGTGGCTCCGCGAGGGCGGCCCGGGTCGCGGCCCGCTCCCGGCGCCCCTGCCCGCGCGCGTGATCCGGCGCGGCTGACCCGGGGCGCGCCACCCCGGCGCGCGTCACCGCGGCGCCCGCCACCCCGGCGCCCCCACCCCGGCGCCCCGACCGCGCACCGCCGCCGCCCACCCGGCGCACAGCCCGCCCCAGCCACCGTTTCACCCGCGGGCCACGCACGGGTCCGCGGGACGTCACGCGGTGTTCAGAACCGCTGGCCACGGTGGGTGCGGCGCGTCCGGACCGGCGCGCCCACCCCCACCCCACCGGAGACGCTCCCGTGCGACCTCACCCTGCCCCGACGCCCCCGCGCGCGTCGCGGCGCACCCCCGCCCGTGCCCTCGCGGCGGTCGCCACCGCGACCGCGGCCCTGGCCGGCACCCTGCTCGCCGCCGCCCCGCCGGCCGCGAGCGCCGCGGCCCCCGCCGCCCCGGCCGCCGCCGCCGCCCCGGCCGCGGCGTCGGACGAGCCCGGCTCGCGGTTCACCCTCGCCGTCCTGCCGGACACGCAGTTCTACTCGCGGTACTCGGCGGACCAGTTCCTCCCCCGCTACCGCACCGACCCGTTCCGGGAGCAGACGCGGTTCCTCGTGGAGCACGCCGACGAGCTCAACATCCCGTTCGTCACGCACCTCGGCGACGTCGTCGACCGCGTCGGGCAGACCGCGGAGTGGCAGGCGGCCGACGCCGCGATGCGGACGCTCGAGGAGGGCGGGCTGCCCTACTCGATCCTCCCGGGCAACCACGACGTGCGGAACTCGGACGACACCCTGGACGACACCGACTACGACCTCGCGAACGAGCCGTTCCTGCAGTACTTCGGTTCGGCGCGCGCGGCGTCCCAGGCGACCTACGGCGGCAGCGACCCGACCGGGCTGAGCCAGTACCACGTCTTCGAGGCCGAGGGTCAGGAGTTCATGGTGCTCGCGCTCGCCTGGCGGGTGTCGGACCAGACGATGCAGTGGGCGAAGGACGCGATGGCCGCGCACCCCGACGTCCCGGTCATCCTCACCACGCACTCGCTGCTCAACATCGGCCCCGACCAGACCTCGCCGCGGGACACGGAGTACGGCGAGGAGCTGTGGGACGAGCTGATCCGCGGAAGCGACCAGATCTTCCTCACGTTCAACGGCCACTTCCACGGCGCCACCCAGCACACCCGCACGAACGACTTCGGGCACTCGGTCACGAACGTGCTGATCGACTACCAGATGGCCTACGAGGGCGGGAACGGCTACCTCGGCCTGGTGGAGTTCGACCTCGCGCACGACACCCTGACGATGCAGACGGCGTCGCCCTGGGTGACCGCGAAGCCGCAGGAGACGCTGACCAGCTACGACCAGCCGTTCCTGGACGGCCCGAACCAGCGGTTCACGCTCGACCTCGACTTCTCCGAGCGGTTCGGCGGCTTCGACCCCGACTTCGGCCCCGGCGCGGGCGTCTGGCCGTCGCTGACCCAGCGGGCGCGCGACGTGCTGCTCGACGGCTTCGTCGGCCCCGACCCCGTCACCACGGAGCTGCCCGGCAACGCGCTCGACTTCGCGGAGGCCGAGGGCACCGTCGCGCACTGGCGCATGAACGGGCTCCCCACGGGCGTGCTGCCCGAGGGCGCGACGATCCCCGACGTGGCGGCGGGCAACGACCTGACCCGCGCGACGATCGCCGCCTCCGGCTCCGCCGAGGCCCAGCCGGGCGACGTGACGATCGTCCGAGACGACGTGCACGGCTACTCGTCCGACGGCGCCGCGGTGTGCTTCGCGAACTCGTCCGCGGCCCGGTTCAGCTACCTGACCACGGCCTCCGACGCGCCGGTCAACGCCGAGACGTTCCCGCAGGGCTACACGATCGAGACGTTCCTCCAGCTCGACCCGGCCTGGGACGCGGGCGTGAACGGCTGGTCGAAGGCCGTCGTCCGGTCAGGCGACCGCTCGCAGCTCCCGGGCATGCCGTGGTCGCAGTGGGACTACACGGCGTCCCCGGTGGCGCTCGGCATCTCGAACCTGCGCGAGTTCCAGTACACCGAGGTCCCGATCGCCACGGCCAAGGGCGACCGCACCGCGTGGTCCGGCGAGATCATGGTCGACAGCTGGTCGCACGTCGCGATCGTCAACGACCCGGCGTCGTCCACGACCACGATGTACGTCGACGGCGCCCCGGTGCTGCGCAACGCCACCGACACGCTCGGTCACTCGGTGCAGGCGGACATGCCCTGGCTGCTCGGGTCGGACTGGGTCGACGGCGCGGCGCGCAACGGCTGGAACGGCTGCATCGGCGAGACCCGGGTGATCGACCGGCCCACCGGCCCGGCGGAGTGGCTGACGCAGCGCGCGGACCTCACCGGGCTGGCCGTCACCGACGCGCCCGCCGGCGACCTCCCGGCCGGCGCCCAGGTCACGTCGCTGTCCGGCACCGGGTTCCCGGGCGCCGTGGTGCGGGTCGCGGACACCGCGAGCGCCCAGGGCGCCGAGGTCCGGACCGCCGCGCTGGCCGCGGTGGCCGCGGCGCCGGCCTCGCTCGCGGGCGAGACCGTCGTCGGCGCGGACGGCCGGTGGACGCTCGCGTACGCCGGGGCGCTGCCCGCCGGCGCCTACGCCGGGTCCGTCGTGCAGGCGCTCGGCGCGCGCGAGTCCGCGCCGGTCGGCGTGGCGTTCGCCATCGCGGCGGCGCCGGCACCGGGCGCGCCCGACCCGGTCGACCCGCCGGTCGGCGGCGGTGGCGGTGGCGGCACGGCCGGCGGCACCGGTGGCGGCACCGGCGCGGGGACCGGCACCGGCAGCACGTCCGCCGGCGGTCGCGGGTCGCTCGCGACGACGGGCGCCGAGGTGTCGGCCGCCGTCGCGGCGGCGCTCGCCCTGCTGGCGCTCGGGGCGGGCGGCGTGGCGCTGCGGCGCCGGGCGGTCCGCGGGGCGCAGGAGGACTGAGCCCCGGCCGCCGGGCGCGGTGGTGCGCGTCGGGCGCGTCAGCTCCGGCTGCGCGCCCGGCGACCGCCGACGCGCCCGGCGACGCACTCCCCCGGCGGCGCTCACCCCGACGGGGTGATCGCCGCCAGGGGTCCGCGGTCCTACGGTCGAGCCACCGGACGATCGGGCGGCCGCACGGCTGCGACCCGCCGGACGAGGGGGTCGACGATGGGCGACGCGACGGCGGGGGGCGCCGCGGCGGGCACGACGGCGCGGGGCGCGCGGAGCGTGCTGGTCGCCACCTGCCTGTCGACCCTGGTGGTGAACGCGAACACGTCGGCGGTGAGCATCCTGCTCCCCGCCATCAGCGCGGACACCGGGACCTCCGTCGACACCCTGCAGTGGGCCGTGACGGGCTACTCGCTGGTCGGCGCCGCGGTGATCATCACCGCCGGGTCGCTGGGCGACGTCTTCGGGCGCAAGCGGGTGTTCCAGCTCGGCCTGCTGCTGTTCGTGCTGTCCTGCGTCCTGATCGCGCTGTCCCAGGACGGGGCCGGGGTGATCGCCGGCCGGCTGATCCAGGGCGCCGCGGGGTCGACCATCCTGGCGTGCGGGCTGAGCCTGCTGTCGGTGGCGAGCGACGGCGAGGACCAGCTGCGGTCGGTGTCCCTGTGGGGCGCGGCGGCGGCCGTCGGAGCCGCGGCGGGCCCGCTGCTCGGCGGCGTGCTGGTGGACCTGACCGGGTGGCAGGGGTTGTTCTGGATCGACGCCGGGGTGGGCGTCGTCTGCATGGTCCTCACCTACCTCACGGTCGCCGAGTCGAAGGACCCGGACCGCCCCCGCACCATCGACTACCTCGGCACCGTCCTGGTCGCGGTGACGCTGGCGGCCCTCATCCTCGGCGTGAGCAAGAGCGGCGACTGGGGCTGGCTGTCGGCCGCCACGATCGGCTGCCTGGTCGTCAGCGTCGTCGCCGGCTGGCTGTTCGTGGTCGTGGAGAAGCGGGTCGCGGTGCCGCTGCTGGACCTGGCGCTGCTGCGCAACCGGATCCTGGTCGGGGCGACGCTCGCGATCCTCATCGGCGCGGGCACGATCAACGGCCTGATGTACCTGCTCAGCCTCTACTTCCAGGACCCCGCCGCGCTGGGGTTCTCGTCCCTGGAGGCCGGGCTCGCGACGCTGCCGGCGACCGTCGGCCTCGTCATCGTGGCGCCCCTGGTGCCGCGGATGACCAAGCGGGTCGGCGGCCGGCAGGTCATCGGCGTCGGCTTCCTGCTGACCACCGCCGGGTTCGTCGTCGTCGGATTCGTGCAGGCCGGCTGGGGCTACGGGGCGTTCTTGCTGCCGCTGATCGCGATCGCGGTCGGGATGGGCCTGTCGAACGGGCCGTCGTCCTCCGCCGCGACCGCGGTCGTGCCCGAGGAGCAGGTCGGCGCGGCCTCCGGCGTGTCGAACATGGCCCGGTACGTCGGTGCGGCGGTCGCGACCGCCATCGCGGCCACCGTGTACGCATCGGTGGGCGCGGACCGGGCCGCGGCAGGCGCCTCGCCGTCCGACGCGCTCTCCGCCGGGCTGGCCGCGGCCGCCTGGGTCATGGCCGTGCTGAGCGCCCTCGGCATCCTGCTCGCGGTGGTCGCGATCCGGCGGCACCGGGCGGCGCAGGGCACGGTGCAGGACTCGGCCGCCGCCGCCGCGGCGCACCTCATCACCATCCCGACCTCCGCCGCGGGGGCGGTGTCGCGGACGGCGGCCGGCCCCGCGGACCGCCCCGCACCCACCACCCCGGGAGAGCCCTCGTGACCGCCACCGCCCTCGCCCCGTTCACCCGCGACGACTACGCCGCCCGCATGGCGCGGGTCGTCGCGGACGCCGGAGCCGCCGGGCTCGACGGGGTGCTCGTCACCCCCGGCCCCGACCTCGTGTGGCTCACGGGCTACCAGCCCACGGCGATCACGGAGCGGCTGACCCTGCTGGCGCTCACCGCCGACCGCGAGCCCACCCTGGTCGTGCCGCGGCTCGAGCGCCCCGACGCGGAGGGCGCCGCGGGGACGGCGGCGACCGCGGTCGTCGACTGGGTGGACGGCGCCGACCCGTACGCGGCCGCGGGCGCCGTGCTCCGCGACGGCGCCCGGTACGCCGTGTCCGACAGCGCGTGGGCGCTGCACCTGCTCGGGCTCCAGGCGGCGCTGCCCCGCACGTCGTACCACGCGGTCACCGACCAGCTGCCGATGCTGCGCGCCGTGAAGGACCCCGACGAGCTCGCGCGCCTCGCCGCGGCCGGGGCCGCCGCCGACGCGACGTACGAGCAGGTCCTGCACGTGCCGTTCGCCGGCCGCCGGGAGACCGACGTCGCCGCCGACCTCGCCGACCTGCTCCGCGAGCACGGGCACGAGCAGGTCGACTTCACCGTGGTCGGCTCCGGTCCCAACGGGGCGAACCCGCACCACGAGGCCGGCGACCGGGTCATCGAGGACGGCGACTGCGTGGTCCTCGACTTCGGCGGGCTGCTGGCCGGGTACGGCTCGGACACCAGCCGGACGGTGAGCGTCGGCGAGCCGGGCCCCGAGGTGCGCGAGGTGCACGAGGTGGTGCGGCGCGCGCAGCAGGCCGGGGTCGACGCGGTGCGGCCGGGCGTCGCCTGCCAGGACGTCGACCGGGCCGCGCGGGCCGTGATCGCGGACGCCGGGTACGGGGAGCGGTTCATCCACCGCACCGGGCACGGCATCGGCGTGACCACGCACGAGCCGCCCTACGTGGTCGAGGGCGAGGAGCTGCCGCTGGTGCCGGGGATGTGCTTCTCGGTCGAGCCCGGCGTGTACCTGCCGGGGCGGTTCGGGGTGCGGATCGAGGACATCGTGACCGTCACCGCGGACGGGGTGCGGCGGCTGAACACCACCTCGCGCGAGCTGCGGGTCGTGGGGTGAGCGCGGGGCCGGTGCGGCGTCGCGGCGCGGAGCACGGGAGGAGCACGTCGTGGACCTGAGCGAGCGGGTGGCGGAGCAGATGCCGCGCGTCCGGACGGAGCTGGCCGAGCTGGTGGCGATCCCGTCGGTCGCCGACCCCCGGCAGTTCCCGCCCGAGGCGTGCGCGCAGGCGGCGCGGTGGGTGGCGGACGCGTTCCGCGAGGTCGGGTTCGCGGACGTGGCGCTGCACCGCACCACCGACGGCAGCGACGCGGTCGTCGGCTCGCGCCCCGCCGCCGACCCCGGTGCGCCGACCGTGCTGCTGTACGCCCACTACGACGTGCAGCCGCCGCTCGACGAGGCGGCCTGGCGGACGCCGCCGTTCGCGCTCACCGAGGTCGACGGCCGCTGGTACGGCCGCGGCGCCGCGGACTGCAAGGGCAACATCCTCATGCACCTGGCGGCGCTGCGGGCGCTCGGCGACGACGTGCCGGTCAACCTGCGGCTGGTGGTCGAGGGGTCCGAGGAGCAGGGCACCGGCGGGCTCGAGGACTTCGTGCCGACGCACGCCGACCTGCTCCGCGCCGACGCCGTGCTGGTCTGCGACACCGGGAACGCCGCCGTGGGGGTGCCCGCCGTGACGGTCAGCCTGCGCGGCATGGTCAACGTCGTGGTGCGGGTCGACGCCCTGCCGACCGAGCTGCACTCCGGGATGTTCGGCGGGCCGGCGCCCGACGCGCTCGCGGCGCTCGTCCAGGTGCTGGCGTCGCTGCGGTCCGCCGACGGCGACACGACGGTGCGCGGGCTCGACCAGACCCAGACCTGGGACGGCGCGCCCTACGACCCGGACACGTTCCGCGCCGACGCGCAGGTCCGGCCGGGCGAGGCGCTGCTCGGCTCCGGGACGGTGTCCGACATGCTCTGGGCCCGGTCGGCGCTCACCGTTCTGGGGATCGACTGCCCGCCGGTCGTCGGGTCGACGGCCGCGATCGTGCCGCGGGCCGCGGCCCGGCTGAACCTGCGCATCCCGCCGGGGACCGTGCCGGCCGACGCGCTCGCGGCGCTCACGGCGCACGTCACGGAGGCGGCGCCGTGGGGGGTCGCGGTGACGGTGGACGTGGAGGCAACCGGGTCGCCGTTCCGCGCCGCGACCGACGGGCCGGCCTACGACGCGATGCGGTCGGCGATGCGGGAGGCGTTCGGGCGGGACATGGTGCTGCTCGGGCAGGGCGGGTCGATCCCGCTGTGCACGGTGTTCGCGTCGACGTACCCCGAGGCCGAGATCCTGCTGCTCGGGGTCGAGGAGCCGCAGGCGCTGATCCACGCGCCGAACGAGAGCGTCGACCCGGCGGAGATCGAGCGGCTGGCGACGGCGGAGGCGCTGTTCCTGACCCGGTACGCGGGGCGGCGGTAGCCAGGGGGGCGACCCGGTCCCCGGCGCGGGCCACCTGCGTCCGTTAGGGGGAAGCACCTGCTCGCGGGCCCACCGCCCGGCGTACGGTGACCGCATCCCCGCACGCCGCCGCGACCCGCCCGGGTCGGACCCGCGGCCTGCGACGACCCCGAACGGGACCCCGCCGCATGCGCCGCACCCCCGCCGCCGTGACCCTCGCGCTCGCCCTCGCGGCGACGCCCGTCCTGCCCGCAGCCTCTCCCGTCGCGGCCGCGGCGCCGACCGCCACGGTGGTCGTCGGGACGACGGGGCTCAAGATCGGCGACACGTCGGTCGTGACGTTCACCTTCTCCGAGCCGGTCACGGGATTCAGCCTCGCGGACGTGACCGTGCCCTCCGGCACGCTGTCCGGGCTGGCCACCTCGGACAACCAGGTGTACACCGCGGTGTACACCCCCGCCGCCGGGGTGACGAACTACCAGGCCAGGCTGGTGCTCGACAACGCCGGCGTCACCGAAGCCGGGGGTACCCCGGGCACTGGCACCACCGAGTCGAACGCCTTCTTCGTCGACACCGTGCGGCCCACCGCGACCGTCTCGGTCAGCCGGGCCGCGTTCCAGGCCGGGACCACGGCGACGGTCACCCTGACGTTCTCCGAGGCGATCACCGGCCTCACGACCGCCGACCTCGCGGTCGGCGCCGGCACCGTGTCCGGCCTCTCCAGCTCCGACGGCGGCCTGACGTGGACCGCGACGCTCATCCCCGCCGGGGAGACCGAGGCCGCGGGTGCGGCGGTGACGCTGGACCTGGCCGACGTCCAGGACCTCGCGGGCAACGCCGGCGCGGGGACCGCCTCCTCTCCGGCCTACACCGTCGACACCCGCCGGCCGACGGCGACGGTCGGCCTCAGCGCGACGACGCTGGGCATCGGCGACTCCGCGACGCTGACCGTGGTCTTCTCCGAGCCGGTGCTCGGGTTCGACCTGGGCGACCTCACCGTCCGCGGCGGCACCGTGAGCTTCCCGACCACGGGCGACAACACCACCTGGACGGCGACGTTCGTCCCGAGCCCCGGGACGAACGCGAGCGGCCAGGTCGTCACCGTCGACCTCTCCGGGGTCGTGGACCAGGCGGGCAACGGCGGCGCCGGCACCGTCGACTCGCCCGCCTACCGCGTCGACACCCTGCGCCCGGTGGGGGTCGTCACCGTCGACCGGACCGTCGTGCGCGCGGGCGAGACCGCCACCGTGACGATGACGTTCTCCGAGCCCGTCCGCGGGGCGGGCGGCGCGGGCCCCGGGCTGGCGCTGCTCGCGGGCGGCGGCACCCTCACGCCGGCGACCTCCTCCGACGGCGGCCTGACCTGGACCGCGACGTTCACTCCCGACGCGGCCGCACGGACCACCGCCGACCTGGTCCTGGACCTGACGACCGTCGAGGACGTGGCCGGCAACGCCGGGACCGGAAGCGCGTCCGCCCCGTCGCTCACCGTGCGGACGACGCGCCCGACCGCGACCGTCTCCGTCTCCGAGCCGGTGCTGACCACCACCACCGACGCCGTCCTCACGCTGACGTTCTCGGAGCCGGTCTCCGTCGGCCTGTGGCGGGCCCTCAGCACGCCCGGCGCCTCCGTGCCCGTGCTGACCTCGACCGACGGCGGGGTCACCTGGACCGGCACGCTGACGGGCGCGGCCGGCACCGAGTCCGGGCCCGCGGTGGTCACGCTCGACCTCGCGCAGGTCGTGAACGTCGACGGCAACGCCGGACTGGGCACCGCCACGTCGGGCGCGTACGCGGTGGACACCGTGCGCCCGACGGCGACGCTCGCGCTCGCGACGGCCCGGGTCACCGCGCCGACGACGCTGACGATCACCTTCTCGGAGCCCGTGGCGACCCTCGCGCTGACCGACCTGGTCGCCGACGCGGGCACGCTGTCCGGCCTGGTGACCGCCGACGGCGGTCTGACCTGGACCGCGACGTACACGCCGGACGCCGGCGCGCGGGTAGGGGCGGCGACGATCCGGCTGGCGCTGGCGGGGGTGACGGACCTGGCGGGGAACGCCGGGGTCGCCGCGGCGCTGTCGGTGCCGTTCGCCGTCGAGGCGCCGGCCGCGCCCGGGACGCCCGTGCCCGCGGTCCCGGCGCCCGGGGCCCCGGTCGTGCCCGGCGCGACCGCCGCGATCCCGCCGGCGGGGGCAGCCGTGACGGCCCCGGCCGTCGCAGCCCCGGCCCGGACGCTCCCTCGCACCGGGTCCGAGGCCGGCGCGGCGCTCGCCGTCGCCGCGGGCCTGCTGCTCACCGGTGCCGCCGCGGTCGGCGCCCGCGGCCTCGCCCGGTCGCGCCGCGGACGGGCGTAGCGCCCCAGTCCGCGAGCGCGCGCACGCACGCCCCCGGCACCGGACCGCTGAGGCGGATCTGCCCATGCCGTCGGGTCACAACATCTCTTGCGCAATATCTCTTGCGCAAGAGATGTTGTGCGTCTACCGTTGCCGGCATGAGCACCGCCGAGCACGACGCCGCCGAGTCCGGCACCACCCCGGACGCGGCGACCCGGCCCCCCGCGATGCGGGTCACCGACCCGACCCGGGTCCGGGCCCTGGCCCACCCGGTGCGGATGGACCTGCTCTCCTTCCTCGACGACGTCGGCGAGGCCACCGCGACGGAGTGCGCCGCGCACCTCGGCCAGACCGTCGCCAACTGCTCGTTCCACCTGCGGACGCTCGCCAAGGCCGGGTACATCGAGCCCGCCGAGCCCCGGGGCCGCGAGCGCCCCTGGCGCGTCGTCGCCCGCGAGCGCAACATCACGCCGGACCCGCTCGACCCGGCCTCGAGGCGCGCGGTGCTGGAGCTCGGCGAGATCTCGGTCCGCCGCGAGGCCGAGCGGTACATCGACCACCTGCGGCACGTCGACCACGACGCCGCCGTCGACCCCGAGCTCATCCCGCTGACCCAGCTGACCACGTCCGCGTTCTGGGCCACCCCGGAGGAGACCGCGGAGCTGATCGAGGGCATGTACGCGCTCATGAAGCGGTTCGACGGGCGGACCGTCGACCCCGCGATCCGACCCGGTGGCGCCCGCCTGATGCGGCTGTTCACCGCGATCAACCCCGACATGGCCGTCGAGCCCCACGCCGAGGCCACCCCGACCGCACCGCAGCAGGAGGACTGAGCCATGACCACGGTGACCTTCGACGTCAGCTACGGCACCCGCGCGGTGCCGCTCCGCCTGCCCTACCTGTCGGTGCGCCGCCGCCGGGCCGCCGCCGTCGCCCGTGCGGTGGCCGCCCCGGCCGCGGCCGACGCGCGGGCCGCGGACCGCGCCCGGTCGACGGCCCGGGCGCTCGCCGCCCGCGACGCCGCGGTCGACCGCGCGCTGGCGCTCCGCGCCGGCATCGGCGTCTGACGCCCCGCCCGCCAGCCGGTCGACCCGCGAGTGCCTACCCGACACGTCGAGTGCCTATCCAGGGGATAGGCACTCGACGTGTCGGATGTGCACTCGACGGGCTGGGCGCGTCGCGGGCGCGGCCAGGGCGCACGAGCGCGGGCACGGCGCTGACTCGGTGCGGGCGGCGCGCGCCCCGCGGTCAGCCCAGGCCGGCGTCGTGGACCAGGCGCGCGATCTGCACCCGGTTCGCCACGCCCAGCTTCGCGAACAGGTGCGCCACGTGGGTCTTCACCGTCGCGAGCCCGAGGAACAGGCGCTCGGCGATCTCCTGGTTCGACAGCCCCTCGGCGACGGCCACCGCCACGTCCCGCTCCCGCGGGGTCAGCACCTCGAGCGCCCGCAGCGCGTCCGCGCGCCGCTCCGCGTCCTCGGGCTTCGCGACCGAGGCGATGAGCTGGGCGGTGACGGTCGGGGACAGGATGGGCTCGCCCGCCGCGACCCGGTGGATCCCGTCGACGAGCTGCGCCGGCGGGGTGTCCTTCAGCAGGAACCCGGCGGCGCCCTCGCGCAGGGCGCGCAGGACGAGCTCGTCGGCGTCGAAGGTCGTCAGCACGATGACCCGGGCGGTCGACCCGGCCGCCGTCAGCGAGCGCAGGGCGGTCAGCCCGTCCACCCGCGGCATGCGGACGTCCATGAGCACGACGTCGGGGCGCAGCCGCTGCACGACGGTGACGGCCTCGGCGCCGTCGCCGCACTCGGCGACCACCTCGAGGCGCGGGTCGCCGCCGAGGATCATCCGCAGGCTCGCGCGGACCAGGGCGTCGTCGTCGACGACCACCACGCGCACGACGTCGGCGGGGGTCGGGGTCAGCTCGGCCACGGCAGCCACACTCTCACGGCGAACCGCCCGTCCTGCTCGACCCCGTGCTCCAGCGACCCGCCGAGCAGCTCGGCGCGCTCGGCGGCGCCGATGAGCCCCAGCCCCGCCCCGGGGGCCGTGGCCCCGGCCGCCACCCCGACGGGCACGGCGTTCCGCGCCTCGACGAGCAGCCGCTCCCCCGGCGCCCCCGCCAGCCGCACCCGGACCTCCTGCCCCGGCGCGTGCTTGCGGGCGTTCGTCAGCGCCTCCTGCAGCACCCGGAACGCCGTGCGCGACGCGGTCTCGGGCAGGGCCGCGAGCGCCGACCTGTCCCCGCCGGGCAGCCCGGACACGTCCAGGCGCGCGGGCGTCCCGGCCTCGTCGGCGTCGGCGAGCAGGGCCGGGAGCTCGGCGAGCGTCGGCTGCGGTGCCTCGTGCTCGGTCGGGACCACGGTCTCGTCGTCGGCCCGGAGCACGCCCAGCACCTCGCGGAGCTCGCCGAGCGCCCGGTGCGCGCTGTCGCGGATCGTCTCGGCGGAGGCGGTGATCTGCGCGCGGGTCAGGTCCTCCCGGTACGCGAGCCCGCCCGCCTGCATCGCGACCAGCGAGATCCGGTGCGCCAGGACGTCGTGCATCTCCCGGGCGATCCGGGTGCGCTCGGCCTGGCGCGCCTCGGCGGCCCGCGACTCCTGGGCGCGCTCGGCGGCCTCGGCGCGCAGCCGCAGGGTCTGCAGCAGCTCCCGGCGTGCGCCGACGTAGAACCCGATCGCGACCAGCAGGCCGAGGAACAGCAGGCTCAGGCCCAGGGCGAGCAGCAGCCACGGCACGCCCAGGTCCTCGGACGCGGAGCTGCCCTGGTAGAGCAGCTCGTAGGCCGTCGACGCCAGCACCCACACCGCCCCGACCACGGCCACCTCGCGCCACCGGCGCCGGGTGGCGAGCGAGACCAGCGCGAGCATCGCCGGACCGATCGCGAACGCCGACAGCGCCGTGAGCGCGGTGATCAGGACCGCGGTCAGCAGCGGGCGCCGTCGGCGCAGCGGCAGCAGCCCGATGGCGACGAACCCGAGGACCAGGTCGAGCAGCATGAGCCCGCCCGCCACGTCCTCGTTCGCGAGCGACGCCGCCCCGAGGTCGTGGGAGACGAAGACCCAGAGCACGAACCCGGATCCCACGGCCAGCAGGTAGCGCCACGTCCGGGACCACGGGCCGAGGCGCGGCGGCGCCAGCGCGGCGGCGGGGACGGGGGCGGGCATGCGGTCGAGCCTAGGTCGCGGTGCGCCGCGCGCGGATCGGCCGCCGGGCTGGGCCGTCTCCCCCCTGCGGCGGAGGAGGGTCAGACCCCGGGCACGCCGCCCAGCGCCACGTCGAGCGGTGCGGGCCGCCCGAGCAGGTACCCCTGCCCGTACTCGACGCCCAGCTCGCGCAGCGTCGCGCGCTCGCGCTCGGTCTCGACGCCCTCGGCGACCAGCCAGGAGTCGATGCCGCGCGCGAACTCCGCGACGGCCCGGATCAGCGCGCGCCGCACCGGGTCGAGGTCGCAGCCGCGCACCAGGGCGAGGTCGAGCTTGATCGCGGTCGGCCGCAGCTGCAGCACGTGCCGCAGGCTCGCGAACCCCGCACCGGCGTCGTCGACCGCGACCTGGTGCCCCGCGGCGCGCAGCCGGTTCGTGACCGTGGTCAGCGCCTCGTAGTCGTGCACCGGGGTGTGCTCGGTGACCTCCACCGCGACGGCCGGGCCGTGCGCGAGCAGCAGGTCGGCGGTCCGCGGGTCCGCGAGCGCCTCCGCCGACAGGTTGATCGACATCCGCACGCCCGGGGGCAGGTCGCCGAGCCGGGCGAGCGCGCACTCCGCGGCGAGCAGCTCCAGCTCCACGCCCTCGCCGGCGGCCGCGGCCGCGGCGAACGCGTGCACCGGCGTGGGGAACCGCTCGGGGTCGAACCGGGACAACGCCTCGACGGCGACGACCTCCCCGGTGCCGAGGTGCACGACCGGCTGGAACACCGTGCGGACGGCGCGCTCCGCGAGCACCGACCGGATCCCGCGCACCCGCTCGGACACCGCGGGCCGGTGCGGCAGCCCGAACGCGCCCATCCGGTCCTCGACCAGCGCCGCCGCCAGCCCGAGCACCCGCAGCGCGTCCTCGTCGAGCAGCGGGTTCGCGCCGCGCGCCAGGCAGCACAGCATGCCGACCGGCTCGCCGTCCGGGCCGCGCAGCGGGGCGCCGAGGTACGCGCCGATGCCCAGCTCCGCCGTGACGCCGAGCTCGCGGGCGACCGGGTGCCCGCGGGCGTCGGGCAGCACCGGCGGGAGCAGCCCCGACAGCACCCGCACGCAGTAGGTGTCGTCGAGGTCGCGCTCGTCGCCGACGGCCATCTGCATCGGGCCGGTCTCGGTGCTGGTCGCGAGCACCACCTCGGCGGACGTCGTCAGGCCGGAGAGGAACGCGATGTCCATGCCGAGGTGCTCGCGCACCCGGTCGAGGATCTGCCGCACGTCCGGGTCGGCGGGCACGCCCGTCGCCGACGCCACGTCCCGGTCCTCGTCCACGCTCATGCGGCCCCCGCTCGCACCCGCCGGGCCCGCCGCTGGACCCGGCACGACGTCCGCCAGCCTAGTGAGCGCCTCCGGCCGCGCGCCCGCCGTGCGGGCGACCTCGCCCGGCGGACCACCCGTCCGGGCGAGCGACCGCCACCCCGTCCGCCCACGGCTGATCCCCGCTGCCGACCGGCGGGCCGCGTGACAGGATCGGCCCATGGAGTCCCCGAACACCGGGCTCGCGCCGGAGACCGACGTGCCCGTCACCCCCGCCTCCCCCGCCGCCCCGCCGTCCCGGCTCTGGGTCGAGCGCACCGGCACCCGCACCTACACCGGGCGCAACGAGCGCGGCGCGGAGGTCCTGATGGGCCCGGTCGAGGCCGGCGCCGTCTTCACCCCGGGCGAGCTGCTGAAGATCGCGCTCGCCGGCTGCTCCGGCATGTCCGCCGACACCGCGCTGAGCCACCGGCTCGGCGACGACGTCGAGGTCACCGTCGAGGTCAGCGGCGACAACTACAAGCCCGAGGACCGGTACCCCGAGCTGCACGAGCGGATGGTCGTCGACCTGTCCGGGCTGGACGAGGCCACCAAGGAGCGGCTGCTGCGCGTCGTGCACCGCGCCGTCGAGCAGCACTGCACCGTCGGCAACACGCTCAAGGCCGGGGCGACCGTCGACCTCGAGATCACGGGCGAGTGATGGCGCTGCGCCGGACCCCGATCGTCGACGCGGCCCTGGACCGGGCCGTGACGATCCCGTCCGCCACGATCCACGCCCACGTCGACTCGGTCCGGCGCCGCAACCCCGAGGGCACGCCCGCGGAGATCATCGGCCTGCTGGAGCGCGAGTACCTGCTGGTCGTGCAGGGCACCGGCGGCGCGGTCGGCGCGGCCGCGGCGGCGCCCGCGGTCGGCACCGGCGTCGCCATGGCCCTCACCATCGGCGACGTCGCGACGTTCTTCGGCGCGTCCGCGGCGTTCTCGCTGGCGGTCGCGAGCGTGCACGGCATCGACGTCGAGGACGCCGAGCGCCGCCGCGCGCTGCTGCTCGCCACGATCCTCGGCGAGTCCGGCGCCAGGGCGGTCACCGACGTCGGCGAGCTCACCGGCCTGCGCGGGCTCAACGTCGCGCGGGCGCTGCTCACCCGGATGCCGACCGGCACGATCCGGCGGGTCAACGCCCGGCTCACCCGGCAGCTGTTCCGCAAGCAGCTCGCGCGGCAGGGCGGCCTGGCGCTCGGCCGGATGGTGCCGTTCGGCATCGGCGCGGTCATCGGCGTCACCGGCGGCCGGGCCCTGGGGCGCACCGTCATCCAGGGCGCACGCAAGGCGTTCGGCCCGCCCCCGGACCGCTGGAGCGACAGCGTCCTGGTCGTCGAGGCCACGGAGGGCGCCCCCCGCGTCATCGAGCAGCCCCGCCGCCACCTCCCGCGCCGCTAGCCGACACCCCCGCGCGCGCACCCGCGCCCGCGCCCTCGCCCTCGCGCGCTCCCGCACTCCCCGTGCGCGCTCGCGCCAAGGCCCCCGCCGAGTCTCCACTTCGTGCCTCTGCGCGGGCGGGCCGGCGGAGGCGCGAAGCGGAGACTCGGCGAAGGGTCAGCAGGTGCGGGTCACCAGCGGTCGTGGACGTGGGGGCGGATGCGCTCGT
Source organism: Cellulomonas sp. EB106-03-03-XG116 (assembly GCF_058792015.1). Lineage (NCBI taxonomy): Bacteria > Bacillati > Actinomycetota > Actinomycetes > Micrococcales > Cellulomonadaceae > Cellulomonas > Cellulomonas sp. EB106-03-03-XG116. The sequence goes on along the minus strand of NZ_JBYTEP010000001.1, from coordinate 33,416 downwards.
CGTAGATCTCGCGGAAGCGGTCCAGGGTCCAGTCGTCCAGGGACGGGATCCGGGCCGCGTCCGCGTTGCCCCGGGCCTGCTCGGCGTTGCGCGCGCCCGGGATGACCGTCGAGACGCCCGGCTGGTCGATGATCCACCGCAGCGCGAGCTGGGCCGTCGTCGCCCCGGCGGGGGTCAGCGCCGCCACCTCGCGGGCCGCCGCCACGCCGACCTCGAACGGCACGCCCGAGAACGTCTCGCCCACGTCGAACGCCTCGCCGTGCCGGTTGAACGACCGGTGGTCGGTCGCGGCGAACTCGGTGTGCTCGTCGTACTTCCCGGACAGCAGACCGGACGCGAGCGGGACGCGGGCGATGATGCCGACGCCGGCCTCGGCGGCCGCGGGCAGCACGCGCTCGAGCGGCTTGCGGCGGAACGCGTTGAGGATGATCTGGATCGTTGCGACGTGCGGGCGGGCGATCGCGGCCAGGGCCTCGTCGACGGTCTCGACGGACACGCCGTAGGCGGCGACCCGGCCCTCGTCCACCAGGGTGTCCAGGGCGTCGTAGGTCGCGTCCCGGTCGAGCACCGCGCTCGGCGGGCAGTGCAGCTGCACGAGGTCGAGCGTGTCGACCCCGAGGTTCGTCCGCGACCGGTCGGTCCAGGCGCGGAACGCGTCCAGCGTGTAGGCCCCGGCGACGTGCGGGTCCGCGCGGCGGCCCATCTTGGTGGCGACCGTGATCCGCTCGGCGCCGGCGGGGCGCTCGCGCAGGAACCGCCCGATCAGCGTCTCGCTCCGCCCGTCGCCGTAGACGTCGGCGGTGTCGAAGAACGTCACCCCCGCGTCGGCCGCGGCGGCGAGCACGGCCAGCGCGTCGTCCTCGGCCACCTCGCCCCAGTCGGCGCCGAGCTGCCAGCAGCCCAGCCCCACGACCGAGACGTCCCGTCCTGTCCTGCCCAGCGTCCTCGTCTGCACGGCCCCGAGGCTACCCCGGCTCTTTCACCCGGGCGCGCCTGGGTGCCTGCACCCAGCACGGACCGCGGGGGCCGCAGTTCACCGCGACGGGTGACGATCCCAGAGGGGACGATGTCGGGACGCGCCCGGGGCCGACGCGGGGCGAGTGGCCCCACCCCGTCCGCGACGCACCGACGGGGGACGAGGGCGACGATGATCACGCGAGACCGGGACCGCACGCCGTGGGCGCGCGCGTCCCGCGTGCTGCCCCTGGACGCCGAGAGCGCCTGGGACCTCGTCGCCGACGCCCGGCACCACACCCGGTGGGTCCCGCTGACCCGGGTCGACCTGACGCGACCGGGCGACGAGGCCGCCGGCCCGGGCTGGGAGCGCTGGCCCGGCCGGACGGCCCCCGAGGTCGGCGACGCGATCCTCGCGGTGAGCGGCCCGACCGCGCGCCGGGGCGGCCCCGGCCTGGTCGACCGGATGCGCATCGAGCGCTACGAGCGCCCGCTCGGCGCGGTGCCCGGCGTCGCGGTGTTCCAGAAGCTCGGCCCGGTGCTGCTCGGCACCGCGCGGATCGAGGTCGAGGCCGCCGGCTCGTCGGCCCGCGTCACCTGGAGCGAGTCGGTGCACCTGCGCGGCCTGCCGCCGGGCGCGACACGCTGGCTCGGCGCCCTGCTCGTCGACGCCATGCTGCGGCTCGTCCTCGACCGCGCGGCGCGCGAGGCTGCGGGTGGAACGCAACGAACCGCCGCCTGACGGCCCGATCGCGCAACGAACCGCTGGTGGTTGCGCAACGTCGCGCCATGATGCTCCGCGCGGGTGACTCGTAGGCTTGCCCGGACGCGCCCCGACGAGGCGGCCCGACGTCCGACCACGCCGTCCCCGGACACCTCGAGGAGCACCATGCCCGCGACCCCGCAGCAGACCCGCCGCCACTACCTGATGTGCGAGCCGACGTTCTACACGGTCTCCTACGAGATCAACCCGTGGATGGACTCGACGCGGTACACGGACGCGGGCCTCGCGGTGCAGCAGTGGACGGTGCTCAAGGACACCTTCGAGTCCCTCGGCCACACCGTCGAGACGATCGACCCGATCCCGGGCCTGCCCGACATGGTCTACGCGGCCAACGGCGCGACCATCGTCGACGGCCTCGTGTACTCGGCGAAGTTCCGGTACCCGGAGCGGCAGCCCGAGGGCCCGGCGTACGAGAAGTGGTTCGCGGACCACGGCTACGTCACGCACACCGCGGAGCAGGTCAACGAGGGCGAGGGCGACATCCTCGGCGTCGGCGACGTGCTGCTGGCCGGCACCGGCTTCCGCACCGACCGCTCCTCGCACGACGAGCTCGCCCGGGTCACCGGCCGCGAGGTCGTCACCCTGGAGCTCGTCGACGCGCACTACTACCACCTGGACACCGCGCTGGCCGTGCTCGACTCGACGGCCGGCCGCGAGCAGGTCGCCTACTACCCGCCGGCGTTCTCGGACGCCTCGCGCGCCGAGCTGGAGCGCCGCTACCCCGACGCCGTCATCGCGTCCGAGTCCGACGCGGCGTGCCTCGGCCTCAACGCGGTGAGCGACGGCCTGAACGTCGTCGTCGCCCCCGGCGCGACCGCCCTGGCCGCCCAGCTGACCGACCGCGGCTTCCGCCCGATCCCCGTCGACACCAGCGAGCTGCTCAAGGGCGGCGGCGGGGCCAAGTGCTGCACGCTGGAGATCCGTCCCGCGCGCTGACCCCTCTCGGCCGGCCGGGGTCCCCCGGCCGGCCCCGCCCCGGCCGGAAGGTGACCGAAATGACCGCCACGATCCCCAGCCGGGACGCCGAGCGCGCCGCCGCCGGCCCGCTCGCGCCGAACTACCACCCGCTGCCCGTCACGCTCACCACGGGCGAGGGCGCGTGGGTCCGGGACACCGAGGGCCGGACGTACCTCGACCTGCTCGCCGGGTACTCGGCGCTCAACTTCGGGCACCGGCACCCGGCGCTGGTCGGGGCAGCCAAGGCGCAGCTCGACCGGCTGACGCTGTCGTCCCGGGCGTTCGACCACGACCTGCTGCACCCGTTCGCGGAGGCGCTGTCCGACCTGGCGCGGCCGGTCGTGGCGGGCGTGGCCGGGGCGCCGGAGCCGCAGCCGATGGTGCTGCCGATGAACACCGGCGCCGAGGCCGTCGAGACCGCGATCAAGGCCGCGCGGAAGTGGGGCTACGACGTCCGCGGCGTGGCCCCCGAGCGCGCGACGATCGTCGTGGCCGCCGGCAACTTCCACGGCCGCACGACGACGATCGTGTCGTTCTCCACCGACCCCGAGGCGCGCGACGGCTTCGCCCCGCACACGCCCGGCTTCCGGGTGGTGCCGTTCGGCGACGCCGAGGCGCTCCGGGACGCGATCGACGAGACGACGGTCGCCGTGCTGCTCGAGCCGATCCAGGGCGAGCAGGGCGTCGTCGTGCCGCCGGCGGGCTACTGGCCGGCGGTGCGGTCGATCTGCGACGACGCCGACGTGCTGCTGATCGCCGACGAGATCCAGTCGGGCCTCGGCCGCACCGGCACGACGTTCGCGCTCGAGCTCTGGGGCGTGCGCGCCGACCTGGTGACGCTCGGCAAGGCGCTCGGCGGCGGGGTGCTGCCCGTGTCCGCCGTCGTCGGCCGGCCGGACGTCCTGGGCGTGCTCACGGCCGGCACCCACGGGTCGACCTTCGGGGGCAACCCGCTCGCGTGCGCCGTCGGGATCGCGGTCGTCGACCTGCTGCGGCCCGGCACGTTCCAGGAGCGCGCCCGCACGCTCGGCGCCCACCTGCACGAGCGGCTGGCGACGCTGGTCGACACCGGCCTGCTCGTCGGCAGCCGGGGCGTCGGGCTGTGGGCCGGGCTGGACGTCGACCCGGCGCGGATGACCGGGCGGGAGCTGTGCGAGCGGCTGCTCGGGCTCGGCGTGCTCGCGAAGGACACGCACGGCTCGACGATCCGGCTGGCACCGCCGCTCGTGGTCGAGGCGGACGACCTGGACCTGGCGCTCGACCGCCTGACACAGGCGCTGCGCTGAGGCGCGCGCGGCGCTGACGCGCGCGCGGCGCGCCGCCGCGGGGCGCGCCGCCGAGAGGGCAACTCTCGGCTGCGTGCCGGCGTCCCGGCACAGCCGAGAACTGCCATCTCGCCGAGTCTCCGTTCCGTGCCTGCGTGCGCAGCGGCGGGCGCAGGCGGAGAACGGAGACTCGGCGGACGGCGGAGCGGCAGGGCGGCGGAGCGGCAGAGGAGCGGCAGAGCAGCGGAGCGGCGGAGCGGTCAGGAGAAGCGCATGGCGGTGTAGAGCCGGCCGTTGATCGTCACGGCGCCGATCGACACCGAGGACTTGCCCGCCTTGAGGATCCAGGCGCGGTGGCCCGGCGAGTTCATGTACGCCGCGATCATCTGGCTGTCGCTCACGGGCTGGACCCACCCCACGATGTGGTCGCTGCCCGAGTGCCAGATGCTGCCGGCCGCGGCCATCGCGGCGGCGTGGTCCGCCAGCGACGACGAGCCCGACACCGAGAGCGCCGGCAGCCCGTTCGCGGCGCGGGCGGCGTTCAGCGCGGCCCCGAGCCCGCCGACGCCGTACGACGAGACGCCCGGCGCCCAGGCGGACGTGGCCGGGGCGGACGCGGCGGGCGCGGCCGCCCCGTCCCCGGAGGTCGCCGGGGCGGAGGCGCGGTTCGGGCGGGCGGCGGTGGAGCGCGGCGACGCGGACCGCTGGGCGGCGCGCTGGGCGGCCTCCGCGGCGGCCCGCTCCGCCGCGGCACGCTCGGCGGCGACCCGGGCGGCCTCCGCGGCCTGCCAGGCGGCCTCGGCGTCGACCGCGGCCTGCTGCGGCGCGGCGACCGCAGCCGCCGACGCGGCCAGGGCGACCGGGCTCACGCCGGTCCCGGTGCCGTCCGCGGCCCGCTGGGCGGCGTCGGCGGCGGTGCGCAGCGCGGCGAGGGCGGCGTCGCCGGCGTGCGGGGAGGCGTCGGCCGCGGCGCGAGCGGCGGACACGACGACGCCCGCGTGCGCCACCGCGTCGGCGACGAGCGCGTCGTACCGGGCCGCCGACTCCGCCGCGCGGGCGTCCGCGACGAACGCCTCGTCCGCGAGCTGTGCGGCGTACTCGGCCGCCACGCGCTCCCGGGCGTGCGCCCAGGCGGTGGCGCGGGCGTCGGCGCGCAGCTGCACGACCACCCCGGCGGCGACCGCGCCGACCAGGGCGACGCCGAGCGCGGTGACGGCGACCGCGCGGAGCCGGCCGGTGCGGGGGCGGGCGCGGCGGGGTGTCCGGGGCGCGGGGCGTCCGGGGGCGGTGGGGGCGGACTGCGCGGGCGCGGCGGGGGCCGACGGCGCGGGGGCGGAGGGCGCCGACGGCGCCGGGGCGGCGGGGGCCTGGGCGGGCGACGCGTCGTGCAGAGCGGTCGCGGGCGCGGGCGGCGCGTCGAGCGGCGAGGGGCCCGGGGGCGCGGGCGGCACCGCGTGCGCGGGGTTCCCGGGCGCGAGCAGCGCCTCACGCACCGGGCCCACGGGCGCGGGCGGCGCGTCCAGCACGGCCGTCGCGGCGGCAGCGGCCGACGCCACGGGCGCGGCCCCCGCCGGAGCACCCCCCGCGCGCCACGCGCGCTGGGTCGGGATCGTCCCCGGCGCCGCCTCGCGCCGCGGGTCCTCGTCGCGCGGCCCGGGGCCCGCGGCGGACCCGCGGAGCGGCGACGCCGGGGTGCTCGGCGTCGTGGGGTCCGGTCGGCTGCCGGGCACCGGCATGACGGGTCCTTCCTCGGTGCGGTCGCTGGGCCCCCTGTCCCCGCTCCCATCGACCCGCCGCGGGGGGCCCTGAACGCCTGCGCCGCCCGTTCACCCCCGCCGGTCGGCGAACCCGCAGGTCGGTCGGACCGGTTCCCCCGCACGGGTGACGCGCCACCCGCCCGGCGGTCACCCGGCCGGCGGAGCAGCCCGGCCCCGCACCCCGCCCCGCGCCCGGCCCACGCCCGGCCCGCGCCCGGCCCCGCCCGCCCCGCCGCCGGGTCGTCGCCACCGCCGCCCCGTCCGCGCCGGACCAGGCCCCCGTCCGCGCCGGACCCGGGCCCCGTGCGCGAAGATGGGGCCCGTGCCCCCCACCCGTCCCGGCGACCTCGACCCCATCGACGAGGCGATCCTCCGCGAGCTCGCCGTCGACGCCCGCGCGTCCTACGCCGACATCGGGCACGTGGTCGCCCTGTCCGCGCCCGCGGTGAAGCGCCGCGTGGACCGGCTGCGCGAGCGCGGCGTCGTGCGCGGGTTCACGGTGCTGCTCGACCCGGCCGCGCTCGGCTGGGAGACGGAGGCGTTCATCGAGCTGTTCTGCCACGGCTCGACCAGCCCCGCGACCATGCGGGCGGGCGTCGAGCGCTACCCCGAGGTCGTCGCGGCGAGCACAGTCACCGGCGACGTCGACCTGGTCGTCCAGGTGCGCGCGCGGGACATGCGGCACCTGGAGCAGGTCGTCGAGCGCCTCGCGGCCGAGCCGTTCGTCGCGCGGACGCGGTCGACCATCGTCCTGTCGGCGCTCGTCCGCCGGCCGGACGTGCCCCCGCCCCCGGCCTGAGGCGTCAGCCCGCGGCCTGCTCCGCCGAGCCGCCCGCGGCCGCCATCCGCTCCTGGCACCGGTTGGTCACGACCATCACCGGGCACGCGGCGTGGTGCAGCACCGCCTGGCTGGTGGACCCGAGCAGCAGCCCGGTGAACCCGCCGCGGCCGCGCGACCCGACGACGATGAGGTCGGTCGCCGTGGAGAACTCGGTCAGCAGCTCGGCGCCGGTGCCGTCGAGCACCACCCGCTTCACGGTCGTCCCGGGCCGGTCGACCAGCGCGCGGTCCACGACCACGTTGAGCCCCTCGGTGACGTCGGCCAGCACCTGGGTCTGGTCGATCGTCGCCGGGAGCCACGCCATGACCCCCGAGCCGCTGCCGACGGGCACGCCGGCCACCGCGGTGAGCTCGGCGCCCCACGCCTCGGCCTCGTCGATCGCGTGCCGGAGCGCGAGGTCGGCCTGGGGGCTGCCGTCGACGCCGACGATCATCCGGCGCACCGGCCGTACGACCGGGGTCGACTCGTCGGCGGGGACGACGCCGCCGCGGCGCTGGTCGCGCAGCGGGACCACCACGGTCGGGCAGTAGGCGTGCGCGGGCAGCGTGGACGACACGGTGCCGAGCAGCCGGTCGGCGAACCCGCCCTTGCCGCGGGTGCCGACGACCGCGAGCGACGCGTCCCGCGACATCTCGACGAGCACGGCCGCGGCGTCGCCGGTGGCGACGGTCGTGACCACCTCGAGGCCCGGCGCCTCCGCGCGCTGCCGCGCCTCGGACAGCACGGCGCGCGCGCCCTGCTGGATGGCGGTGTCGTCCAGGGCGGCGTACCCGCCGTCCAGCGACGCCGCCGTGAACGACGGCAGCGTGTACGAGCACACGACGTGCAGCGTCCGGCCCCGCGTCCGGGCCTCCGCCGCGGCCCAGTCGAGGGCGTGCATGCTCGCCGCCGACCCGTCCACGCCGACCAGGATCTCCGCGTCCCGCTTCATCGCCACGACCTCCTCCGGTGCACCTCCCAGTGTGCCCCCGATCATGCCCGTTCCGCACTCGCCGTGGGGTCCGGCGTGGCGTGGGCTTGACGGAGTCTTGGGCGACGACGGCGCGGGCGCCGCGTCAGGCGGCCAGGTACGGCGACCAGGCCGGCTCGTCGACGGCCGCGCCCCGCAGGAACGCCGTCGCACCCCGAGGGGCGGACGGCGTCCAGCGCAGCTCCCAGCCGATCTCATGGAGGAGGTGGTCGGCCTTGCGGTGGTTGCAGCGGCGGCACGCCGCGACGACGTTGCCCCACTCGTGCCGCCCCCCGCGCGAGCGCGGGTGCACGTGGTCGACCGTGTCGGCGTGCGCGCCGCAGTACGCGCACCGGTGGTCGTCGCGCTGCAGCACCGTCCGGCGGGTGGGCGGGAGCGGGCGGCGCATCGGCACGTGCACGTAGCGGGTCAGCGACAGGACGACCGGCAGGGGCACCGCGACGTGCTTGGAGTGCAGCACGCGGCCGTCCGACTCCAGCACGGTGGCCTTGCCGGACATCACGAGCGTCACGGCGCGGGGCAGGCCGACGACGCAGAGGGGCTCGAGGCTGGCGTTCAGGAGCAGCGTCCTGGGCGGGGCGGGCAGCAGCAGCACGGCGTCACTCCTGGGTCCTCGGGGACCCGCCTGGCTGGCGGGCCCGCTGGGGGAGGCAAGCAAGAGCAGGGTACGCGCACCTGGCCGGAGTGACCCCATCGTTTGTGCCGCACGTCACGTCGCGCGGCGCTCCGGGGGCGCCCGGACCTCCCCCGGGGACGACGCGACCCCCACGGCCGCGCGGGCCGTGGGGGTCGGGTCGGGAGGAGCTGCGGAGCGTGTCAGCCGATGCGGATGAACGTCGGGTTGCTCTGCCAGATGCTGCGGAACTGGATCGTCTTGCCCGGGCGGGGCGAGTCGATCTGCTGGTCGCCGCCGGCGTAGATCGAGATGTGGCCGGGGCTCCAGATCAGGTCGCCGGGCTGCGCCTCGGCGGCCGAGATGACGGTGCCGGCCGCCTTGATCGCGGACGACGTGCGCGGCAGGGAGATGCCGAGCTGCGCGTAGACGTAGGACACGAAGCCCGAGCAGTCGAAGCCGGCCGGGGTGGTGCCGCCGGAGACGTACGGGACGCCCACGTAGCGGGCGGCGACCTCGAGCACGGCGTTGCCGGCGACCGACTGCGGCACCGCGGCGGTGGCGACCTCGGCCGTCGCGGTGGCGGTCTCGGCGGTGGCGGCGCGCTGCGCGGACCGGGAGGTGGTGCGCACCGGCTCGGGCTCGGGCTCCGGCTCGGGCTCCGGGACGACGGCGGTGACGGCCGGGGTCTCGAACGACCACGCGGCGTCCGCGGGGGCCGTGACGACCGGTGCGGTCTCGAGGACCGTCTTCGCCGAGGCCGTCAGCGCGGCGGTGTCGACCGACGGCAGCGCGGCCTGGTCGCCGGAGGTGGTCGCGGCGTTGGCGGCCGGGACGGCGACCGCGGAGACCATGAGCCCCGTGGTGGCCGCGACGACGGCGGTGCGGCGACCGGCCAGGGCGAGCGTGCCCGTGGCGGCGGTGGCGAGATCGGTCAGGGGGGTGACGGGGCGACGCGCGGAACGGTGTCGGGCGCGCACAGCACTAGCGGTCACGTACAGCCTCTCCTGGCGCCTACGAGGTGAGCTGTCGGGTTCGGGTCGGAGATACCCGGCCGCGATCCGCTCCCGGTCACCCGGTCGCGTCACGCGGCTTCACCCCAAGGACACCGTCTCCGGTGCCCGCATGTGGTTCCCCCGCCCCTGCCGGCGAAGTGTGTACGGAACCTCGGGCGGCGGCAGGGCTCGGCGTACCGTCCAAGGGCTCGCACGGAGGAGGGTTCCGACGAGCAGGACCGAAGGTACCCGACCCCCGAGGCGATTGTCACGTTCCGGTCACGGACTGTTTCCCGGACCGGGAGAACGCTCACATCGCCCAGCAGGTCACCGACGCACGAGGGCCCCGCGCGTGGCGTGCGCCACAGCCCGCGGGGCCCTCGGGGACGTCGGTCAGGAGGTGCGGAGGAAGACGTGCCGCGCGACCTCCTGCGGCAGGTCCAGGACGGTCTCCGCGCCCGGGGCGCCGACCGTCACGGTGTTGCCGTTCTTCTCCACCGCGATCTCGTTCCCGGGCCGCACGCCGGCCTGGGACAGCCGCGCGAGCAGCTCGACGTCGGTCTGGATCGGCTCGCCGATCCGCGCCACGACGCCCTTCGTCGCGCCGCCGGCCTCGACCGCCACCGCGACCACGGGGGCGACGCCGTCGAGGAAGCCCACCGGGGTGCGCTCCTCGCCGATCTCGTCGAGCCCCGGGATCGGGTTGCCGTACGGGTCGAAGTGCGGGTGGTCGAGCAGCCCGGCCAGGCGCCGCTCGACGCGCTCGCTCATGACGTGCTCCCAGCGGCACGCCTCCTCGTGCACGTACTCCCAGTCGAGCCCGATGACGTCGGTCAGCAGGCGCTCGGCCAGACGGTGCTTGCGCATCACCCGCATGGCCTTGCTCTGCCCCGCCTCGGTCAGCTCGAGGTGCCGGTCGCCGGACACGACCAGGAGCCCGTCGCGCTCCATCCGGGCGACGGTCTGCGACACCGTGGGGCCGCTGTGCCCGAGGCGCTCGGCGATGCGGGCGCGCAGCGGGGTGATGCCCTCCTCGGTGAGCTCGTAGATCGTCTTCAGATACATCTCGGTCGTGTCGATCAGGTCACTCACGCCGGTGCCCTCCTGTCGTGCGCGGACGTCCGTCCACAGGCTAGTCGGCTCCGGCCGCGCGCGGACGCGCCTGGGTATCGTGCGGCTGGTGACCGCGACCACGCCGCCCGCCGTGACCATCCCGGACCACCTGCTGCCCGCCGACGGGCGGTTCGGGTCCGGGCCCGCCAAGGTGCGCGACGCGCAGGTGCGGGCGCTGACCGCAGCCGGGCGCACCCTCCTGGGCACCTCGCACCGCCAGGCGCCCGTCAAGCACCTCGTCGGCCGGGTGCGCGCCGGGCTGGGCGAGCTGTTCTCCCTGCCCGACGGCTACGAGGTCGCGCTCGGCAACGGCGGGTCCACGGCCTTCTGGGACCTGGCGACGCTCTGCCTGGTCGAGCGCCGGTCCGCGCACGCGGTGTTCGGGGAGTTCGGCTCGAAGTTCGCCGCCGCCGCGGCGCGGGCGCCGTTCCTGGACGAGCCGGTGCTGACCTCCGTCGCCCCCGGGACGTCGGCCGTCCCCGCGCTCGCCGACGGCGTCGACGCCTACGCCTGGCCGCACAACGAGACCTCGACCGGCGCCGTCGCCCCGGTGCGCCGGGTGCCCGGGTCCGCCGACCAGGGCGCGCTGGTGCTCGTGGACGCCACGTCCGGCGCGGGCGGCCTCGCGGTCGACGTGTCGCAGACCGACGCCTACTACTTCGCGCCGCAGAAGTCGTTCGCCTCCGACGGGGGCCTGTGGCTGGCGGTGCTGTCCCCCGCCGCCGTCGAGCGCGCCGCCCGCGTCGAGTCCTCCGGCCGCTGGGTGCCCGAGTTCCTGTCGCTCACCACCGCGGTGCAGAACTCGCGCGCGGACCAGACGCTCAACACCCCGGCGATCGCGACGCTCGTGCTGCTGGCCGAGCAGGTCGACTGGATGCTCGCGAACGGCGGCCTGGCCTGGTGCGCGGAGCGCACCGCCACCTCCGCCGGCCACCTGTACGGCTGGGCCGAGGCGCGCGACTGGGCGTCGCCGTTCGTCGCCGACCCGGAGCAGCGCTCGCCCGTCGTCGGCACCATCGACCTGGCCCCCGAGATCGAGGCGCCGACCGTCGCGAAGATCCTGCGCGCCCACGGCATCGTCGACGTCGAGCCGTACCGCAAGCTCGGGCGGAACCAGCTCCGGGTCGCGATGTTCCCGGCCGTGGAGCCGGACGACGTGCTCGCGCTCACGGCCTGCCTCGACCACGTGGTCGACCGGCTGGTCTGACCCCGGGCGCGGCCGGAGGGCGCCGGGGCCGACCCCGGCGCCCTCCCGCCCCCGTCAGCCCTGGTGCCGCCGGCGGCGCACCGGGATCGCGACCAGCACCCCGCCGAGCAGCAGGAGCAGGCCCGCGCCGAGCAGCAGCGGCGTCGCGTCGGCGCCGGTGACCGCGAGCACGGCCGAGGCCGCCCGCAGGTCCTCGGGCGCGGCGAGCACGTCGGACGCGGCGAGCACGTCGGAGGTGACGACCACGCCGGCGACCTGCGACTGCGGCGGGTTCGCGCACACCGCCGAGGCCGGCGGGTACGCGACCACCGTCGACGCGCTCGGGTTGACCTCGAAGGTCACCTCGATCTGCGGCCGGGCGTAGTCGTAGGCGTCGTGCTCGGTCCACGACCCGTCCGGCAGCTGCGTCCAGCCCGGCCAGTCGACGACCACGCCGTCCACCACCACCGTGCCCGGCCAGTACACCTGGCCGCTGAGCGGCAGCCCCGACTGCACCAGGTCCTCGCCGCCCGGGTTGTGCCAGGTGAGCGTCACGGTGCTGTTCGACGTGCCGACCGGCTCCACCGCGTACGACAGCGCCGGTGCCGACGCGAGGCACACCGCCGCCGCGCGGACGATGCCGAGCTCGCACCGGGTCGGCGGGGCGTAGCCGTCGGCGGGTGCGTCGGTCGGGTTCTCGCAGTCGCCGATCGTGACGGCCGGGGCCGGGGCGGCTGGAGCCGGTGCGGCCGGGGCCGCGACGGCGGGGGGCGTGGGCGCCGCGAGCGCCGGGGCGACCGGGCCGAGGACGGCGGCGGCCGCCGCGACCAGGCCGATCAGGATGCGTCGCCGGTGTGCCATGTGCTCCCCCAAGGACCGGGCGCCCGGCGTCGTTGCCGGACTCGGGTCCGATTCGTACAAATCGGACATTTCGGTCATGGTAGGCACGCGTCTGGCGGGGCCGCGCGGGCGCCAGGGGGTGGAAGTTCCGCGTCATCACGCGGATGTCACGGGGTCAGGGACGCCTCGACCGGCCGGCGGGGGCCTGACCTGCACGGGGGCGCGGGCGGCGGGCGGCAGGGGCCCGACGGGGCGGCGCCTGGGCGGCGGGTGAAATCACGCCGACGGGCGACGGGGGCAGGGCGGACCGCGACGGGCCGGGCGGGTCAGCCGGGCGGGTCAGCCGGCCGGGCACTCCCCCGACGCGACGCCCGGACCGGTCAGCGTCGGCGTCGTCCACACGGTCAGCGCCCCGCCCCGCGCGGGGACCGTCACGCTGTAGGTCTCCGCGGACCCGGGCGCGAGCCGCGACGTCAGCACCGCCACGTCCCGCCGGGCGGCGGAGGCCTGCTGGCCGCCGACCACGACCCCGTCGCGGGACACCGGCCCGACGCGACCGTCCCGGGGCGACCAGAACGACACGTTCGTCGCCAGCCAGCCCGCGGGCACGCCCGAGCGGCCGTCGCCCAGCACCTGCGCCGGGTAGCCCGCCACGTCCGCCGGCGGCCGGTAGTCGAGCGCGAGGTCCACCCGGGCCGTCGGGTCCGCGGTGCCGCAGCCCTGCATCGTCACCGTCACCGTCGTCGCGAGGTCGTAGTCGAGCTTGCCGGCGGTGGCGTCGTCGAGGAACACGCCGAGCGCCCCGCCGACCCGCCCCGCGGGCGTCGCCGCGTCGCCGGTGAGGAACGCGCCGCCGAGCGGGGTGCGCGCGAGGACGGCCTGCTCGGCCGGGTCGGCGGTCCACAGCGCCACCCGGCGCTCGTCCACCGCGTCGAGGAGGCTCTGGCCGGCCACCCGCGCCGTCGCCGGGTCGGCGGCCGCGTCCCGCAGCACCGCGAACGCCGCCGTGGCCACCTGCGCGTAGAACGCGTCGCCCCACCGCGGGTCGCCGTACGCCAGGTACGCGTCGCGCAGCAGCGCCTGCAGCAGCGTGTCCCCGCCCAGCTCCTCCCCGTCGGCCTGCACAGTGCGGCCGGTCGCGGACAGCAGGTCGGCCACCACCACCGGGTCGGTCGCGATGACGCCGTCGACCGCCTGGCCCGTGGACTCCTGCCAGAACGCGGCGGCGAGCGCGGCGGCCCGCGGGAAGTCGGGCACGAGCACGGAGTCCTGCACCCAGCGCCCGGGCCGGTCGCCGTACAGCGCGGCCTCCGCGTCGGACAGCGGCAGCGCGGGGGCGGCGAGCTCCGGGAGGTCGACGGTGCTCCGCTGCCCGACCAGCCCGACCGCGCCGTCGGCGACCTGGAGCACGGCGACGGCGCCGACGATGCCGCCCTGCGCGCGCAGCTCCGCCGGGTTGAGCGACAGCAGCAGGTAGGTGCGGGGGCCGTCGGCGCCGAGCAGGTCGGGCAGCACGGCGGCGACCTCGCCGACCGCGGACAACGACCCGGCCGCGCCGTCGAGCGCGTCCTGCAGCTGCGCGACCGGGCCGGCGACCGGGCCCACGAGGCGATCCGGGTCGATGGCCGCGAGCTCGGCCCGCAGCGTGTCGACCACGGTCGCGGCGCGCGCGGCGGCGGGAGCGGCGGTGGCGACCGGGGCCAGGTCGACCCAGCCGGCGGGCACGGCCCCCTCGGGCTCCGCGCCCGCGTCGACGACCGCCCCGATCGCGGCCAGCAGGTCGGGCGCGGCGTCGTGAGCCAGCCGGTCGGCGGCGGTCGCCACGACGGCCACGGCCCGGAGGTCGTCGCCGGCCAGGGGCAGGTGCTCGGCGAGCCGCCACACCGGGTCGTCCACCGCGTCGGCCGCGCGGGCGGCGGCGTCCTGCGCCCCCGGCAGCCGCGCCTCGAGCGCGGGCACGTCGAGCGCGTCGGCCTCCCCGCGCGCGCCGTCCGCCGCGGCCTGCAGGTCCCGCAGGGCCGACCCCGCCTGGTAGACCCGGAACGCCAGCCAGCCGCCGAGCAGGAGCGCGCCCGCGAGCAGCGCCACCACCGCGATGAGCACCCGCCGTCGGACTGCCATCCGTCGATCGTCACATATCGGACAAATCGGGCAAGAGGCGGGGCGCGGGTTCACCCGCTCGGGACCCCGCCGACTTGCGCCGGACGACCCGCCGGGGCGCCGGGCGGGGCACCCCGCGCGCGGTCGCTACAGCGCCGCGTCCGCCGCCTCGCGCGCCGCCACCTGGTCGACCGCGCGCCGCGGCGCCGGGACCTCCGGGTGCAGCACCTGGAGGTGCGGTCGGCTCCGGAACCGGTAGCGCACCTGGACCCGCCAGTGCTTGCGCGCCCACAGCGCCGCCGCGACCGACACCAGCAGCGCCGTGATGGAGCCGATGCCGATCGACCAGCGCGGGCCGAAGTGCTCCCCGATCCAGCCGACGATCGGCGACCCGATGGGCGTCGCCCCGAGCATGACGATCATGTACAGCGACATCACCCGGCCGCGCACCACCGGGTCGGTCGACATCTGGATGGTGGTGTTCGCGGCGGTCATCATCGTCAGCGAGGCCAGGCCGACCGGGATGCACGCCACCGCGTAGGACACGTACGTGGGCATGAGGGCCTGCACGCCGGTCGCCACCCCGAAGGCGAACGCCGCGCCGATCACCAACCGCACCCGCGGCCGCTCCCGCCGGGCCGCCAGCAGCGCGCCCGCGAGCGAGCCGATCGCCAGCACCGAGCCGAGGATCCCGTACTCCCCCGCGCCCTTGCCGAACTCCGCCCGGGCCATGAGCGCGCTGGTCATCTGGAAGTTGAGCCCGAAGGTCGACACGACGCCGATGACCGCCATGATCACGAGGATGTCGCTGCGCCCCCGGACGTACCGGACGCCCTCCCGGATCTGCCCCTTCGCGCGCGGGGCGACGGGCATCGTGTGCAGCTCGCCGGTCCGCATGAGCACCAGCGCCACGATCGTCGCCGCGAACGACACCCCGTTGATGACGAACACCCAGCCGGTGCCGACCGCCGCGATCGCCAGACCCGCGACGCCCGGGCCGATCAGGCGGGCCGCGTTGAACGACGTGCTGTTGAGGCCGACCGCGTTGGACAGCCGGTTCGCGGGCACCAGCTCCGCGACGAACGTCTGCCGCACCGGCTGGTCGAGCGCGGCGACCGCGCCGAGCGCCAGCGCGAACAGGTAGACGTGCCAGAGCTGCGCGTGCCCGGACAGCACCAGCGCGCCGAGCCCGAACGCGAGCACGCCCTGCGCGCCCTGCGTGATCATCAGCAGCTTGCGGCGGTTGACCCGGTCGGCGAGCACGCCGGCCCACGCGGACAGCAGCAGGGTCGGGGCGAACTGCAGGGCCGTCGTGATGCCGACCGCGAGGCCGGAGTCGTCGGACAGGTCGGTCAGGACGAGCCAGTCCTGGGCGACGCGCTGCATCCAGGTGCCGACGTTCGCGACGAGCGCGCCGGCGAACCACAGCCGGTAGTTGAAGTAGCGGAGCGACGCGAACGTCGAGTTCATGCGGGCGGCCTCATCCCGCCGCGATCCGGCGCAGCAGCACGGCGGCCTGCGCGAGGGTCCGGCGTTCGTCGTCGGTCAGGGTGTCGAGCTGGGCGGCGAGCCACGCGTCGCGGCGGCGGCGGGTCTCGCGGACCTCGGCCTCCCCCGGCGCGGTCAGGCTCACGACGACCTGGCGCCCGTCGGTCGGGTGCTCGGACTTCTGCACGAAGCCCAGCTCCACCAGCGCGTTCACGGTGCGGGTCATGGAGGGCGGCTGCACGTGCTCGGCGTCGGCGAGCGCGCCGGGCGAGAGCGGCCCCTCCCGCAGCAGGATCGCGAGGACGTTGAACTGCGGGTCGGGCAGGTCGGCGCCCCCGCGCCGCGACCGGATCCGCCGGGAGCTCCTGGCGAGCGCGACCCGCAGCTCCCCCGCGAGCTCGGTCGGACTGTCGCTGGTCATAACAGTTACCCTACGTCATTACCTTCGCTAACAAAACCCGGGCCTCCTCCGCCGAGCGGGCAGTAGATGTCCCCTCTGCGCGCCGAGTGGCGACATCTACTGCCCGCTCGGCGACTGGTGACGCTGGGCAGTGCGGACCCAGGAGAGCCAGCGGTCGCCGCCGCGGAGGACGTCGTCCGCCGTGATCGTGACCACGCGCCAGCCCGCAGCCTCCATGGCCTGCTTCCGGGCGATGTCCCGCCGCCAGGTGCGCTTGTCCGTCCGGTGCACGTCGCCGTCGTACTCGATCGCGACCCGGTGCCGGCGGTCGGACAGGTCGGGCATCGCGACGAAGCGGCCGTCCGCGTCGAGCACCGGCCGGTTCACATCGCACTCGATGCCCACCGCCGAGAGCGCGAGCCGCGCCCGCGTCTCCATGTTGGAGTCGGTGCCGGCACGGCAGTCCTCGAGCGCCGCCCGGAGACGGCGCACACCCCGGGTGCCCGCGGGCAGCGCGGCCACGGCCTCCGCGAGGCGCCGTGGGGTCGTCACCGGATCGCGTCGGCGGCACAGGGCGTCGGCGAGGACGACGAGCTCGACGTGCCCGACCTGCGCACCGAGCCGGGTCCAGGCGACGGCGGGTTCCAGGACGGGCAGCCCCCCGACGTCGATCACGGGAGCCGCGCCCACGTGCCGGTGCGCGACGACGCCCCGGATCCGTGGCCGCACGCCGGCCGTGCTCACCTCGACGTGCAGCCGGCGGTCGTCGGCGAGGCTCCACGGCGGGTCCACGCCGACCAGCCCGAGCGCGGTCACGTGACCGAAGCGCGCGCCCTGGGGCAAGGCCTGCAGCACCGCGAGGCAGCGCCCACGCAGGTCGGCGTCGGGCGGCCCCGGGACCCGCACCCCGCGGTGCGGCGCCGTCAGGTCCGAGGCGCGCAGCCGCCCAGGGGTGAGCCCGGCGCGCACGGCGTCCTCAGTGCGGAACGGCGCGCTGGAGAACGCTGCCGGCAGCGGTGCAGGCGATCGCGACATGCGGGGACCCTGTCCCGGGGTCTGCCCACCTGAGTACCCACCGTGGCACCACCCTGTGGACCACAGGTACCCGCCCGTCTCGCGTCCGCCTCCCGCCCGCGCCCCAGCCACGCCGAGCGGGCAGTAGATGTCCCCTGGACGGGCGCGGAGGGGACACCTACTGCCCACTCGGCGAACGTGGAGCGAGCGGAGCGAGCGGGGTAGGGAGGAGGTGCGGGTGGGCGCGGAGGGCGCGCGGGCTACGGGCGGCCCAGGGCGCGGTACGTCCAGCCCGCGGCGCGCCACGCGCGCGGGTCGAGGACGTTGCGGCCGTCCAGGACCGCCCGGCGCGCCACGAGGCCCCCGACGCGCTCCGGGTCCAGGGCGCGGTACTCCGGCCACTCGGTCGCGAGCAGCACCACGTCCGCGTCCACGACCGCCTCCTCGACCGTCGCGGCGAACGCCAGGCCGGGCCAGGCGCGCCGCGCGTTCTCCACCGCCTGCGGGTCGGTCACGACGACGTGCGCGCCCTGCAGCTGCATCTGCGCGGCCACGGACAGCGCGGGCGAGTCCCGGATGTCGTCCGAGTCCGGCTTGAACGCCGCGCCCAGCACCGCGATCCGCCGCCCGACGATCGAGCCGTCGCACACCTCGCGGGCCAGGTCCACCATCCGCACCCGCCGCCGCATGTTGATCGCGTCGACCTCCCGGAGGAAGGACAGCGCCTGGTCGACGCCGAGCTCGCCCGCGCGGGCCATGAACGCCCGGATGTCCTTGGGCAGGCAGCCGCCGCCGAACCCGAGCCCCGCGTTGAGGAACCGCCGCCCGATCCGGTCGTCGTAGCCGATGGCGTCCGCGAGCCGGGTGACGTCCGCGCCGGTCGCCTCGCAGAGCTCGGCCATCGCGTTGATGAACGAGATCTTGGTGGCGAGGAAGCTGTTGGCGGCGACCTTGACCAGCTGGGCGGTCGCGTAGTCGGTGACCACGAGCGGGGTGCCGTCGGCGAGCGGCGCGGCGTACACCTCGTCGAGGACCGTCCGCGCGCGGTCGCCCTCGGCGGTCGGGACGCCGTCCTCGTCCGTCGGCAGGCCGTAGACCAGCCGGTCGGGGTGCAGCGTGTCCTGGACCGCGAACCCCTCGCGCAGGAACTCCGGGTTCCAGACGAGCGTGGCGCCGGTGCCCTCGAGCTGCTCGGCCAGCGCCTCGGCGGTCCCGACCGGGACCGTCGACTTGCCGACGACCAGGTCGCCCGGCTGCAGGTGCGGGAGCAGCGCCGCGAACGCGTCCTCGACGTAGGTGAGGTCGGCGCGGAACTCGCCGTGCTTCTGCGGGGTGCCGACGCACAGGAAGTGCACCGTCGCGCCGGCGACCGCGGCCATGTCGGTGTCGAACGCGAGCCGCCCGTCGCCGCCGACCTCGGCCAGCAGCTCCGGCAGTCCCGGCTCGTAGAACGGCGCGGTGCCCGAGGCGAGCAGGGCGACCTTGGCGGCGTCCACGTCGACCCCGACCACGGTGTGCCCGAGCTTGGCCATGCTCGCGGCGTGCACCGCACCGAGGTAGCCGCAGCCGATGACGGAGACGCGCATGGAGGACCTTTTTCCGATCGTCGGGGACCGCGCCACCCTATCGCGCAGCACCGGCCGCCCGGCAGGACCGCGCCTCCCCCGCCCGACGACGGCGCCCGCCCGGACGCGGGGTCCGGGCGGGCGCGGTCAGGCTGCGACGGGGCTGGTCAGACGCCCAGCCAGGACTTGATCGGGCCGATGAGGAAGTACACGACGAACAGCGCCGCGGCGACCCACATCAGGGGGTGCACCTTGCGCACCTTGCCGAGCGCCAGCTTCAGCACGACGAACGAGATGACGCCCGCGCCGATGCCGACCGTGATCGAGTACGAGAACGGCATCAGGACGATCGTCAGGAACGCCGGGACGGCGACCTCGAAGTTCTTCCAGTCGATCCCGGACACCTGCATGACCATGAGGAAGCCGACGACGACCAGCGCCGGGGTGGCCGCCTCGAACGGCACCATGCCGACCAGCGGCGCGAGGAACGTCGCGAGCAGGAACGCGATGCCGGTCGTGACCGACGCCAGGCCGGTGCGCGCGCCGTCGCCGACGCCCGCGGCGGACTCGACGTACGAGGTGTTCGACGACACCGAGGCGGCGCCGCCCGCGGCCGCGGCGATCGAGTCGACGACCAGGATCTGCCGGGTGCGGGGCGGGTTGCCCTCCTCGTCGAGCAGGCCCGCCTCGCCGCCGACGGCGACCATCGTGCCCATCGTGTCGAAGAAGTCGGCGATCATCACCGAGAACACCAGCAGGATCACCGCGACGATCCCGATCTTCTCGATCGAGCCGAACAGCGAGAACTGCCCGAGCAGCGAGAAGTCCGGCGCGGCGACGACGGAGTCCGGCACGGCCGGGACGGCCAGCGACCAGCCGTCGGGGTTGTCGGCCGAGCGCTCGCCGAGGTTGCCGACGGCCTCCACGACGATCGCCAGGACGGTGGACGTGGCGATGGCGATGAGGATCGCGCCGTGCACCTTGCGGGCCATGAGGATGATCGCGAGGAACAGGCCGACGACGAACACCAGCAGCGGCCAGGAGCCGAGCGACCCGCCGATGCCGAGCTCGACCGGCGTCGCCTGGCTGAACGGGATGCGCACGAAGCCGGCGTCGAACAGGCCGATGAACGCGATGAACAGGCCGATGCCGACGCTGATCGCGGTCTTGAGCTCCATCGGCACCGCGCGGAACACGGCCTCCCGGAACCCGGTGAGCACCAGCACGAGGATGATCAGGCCCTCGAGCACCACGATGCCCATCGCGTCGGCCCAGGTCATGTCGGGCAGCGAGGCGATCGAGTACGCGACGACGGCGTTGAGGCCGAGGCCCGCGGCGAGCGCCAGCGGGAAGTTCGCCACGACGCCCATGAGGATCGACATGACGCCGGCGACCAGGGCGGTGGTCGCGGCGATCATCGGGATGTTGGGCTCGGAGCCGCCGCCCAGGTAGTTGCCGGACCCGTCCTGGACGGTCCCGAGGATGAGCGGGTTCAGCACGATGATGTAGCTCATCGTGAAGAAGGTGACGAGGCCGCCACGGATCTCGGTGCCGATGGTCGACCCGCGCTCGGAGATCTTGAAGAACCGGTCGACCGCGTTCTTCGGCGCGGCGGACGCCGGAGCGGTCGCCCGCGGGGAGGTGGTGGACATGGGGGGAAGTGTGGCAGAAGGGTGACGGCGCGGTCGCGGGTGTCCGGGACGCGTTCACCGACCGGTAACACGACGGCCCGGCCGCCCAGAAGGGGCGACCGGGCCGCGACGTGCAGTCGGTCTCAGATGACCAGCACCGACGCCGTGCCCGAGCCGTAGCCGGACACCTCGACCTCCAGGTCCAGCCGGCGCACGTACGCCAGCACCCACTGCGCCACGTCGGCCGGCAGCGGCTCGCGCGGGGCGTACCACTTGTCCAGCTTGAGGTGCGGGGCGTCGCCGACGTTGAACAGCGCGGCGGTGACGTTGAGGATCTCGCCGGCGTTCTCGGCCAGGGCCGAGGGCAGCTGCTCCTCCTCGACGGCGGTCTGCGCGGTGCGGGCCGGGACCAGCGCGATCGACGCGCCCAGGTGGGCGGCGAGCGGCAGGTCGAACAGCACGAGCGCGGACAGCTTCATCAGCTTGTCGACGTAGACGCCGACCAGCGCCCCGCCGTTCAGCACCGGGTCGACCATCGGGCCGCCGGTCGTGACGGTGATGTCCCGCCCGACCAGGCCCTCCCAGTGCTCGCGCACCTCCATGGCCGCGGGCAGCGGCGTGGCGTCGCTCATGCCAGCACCGGGTCGATCGCCTCGCGGAAGGTGTCCGCGGTGAACGGCTTGGCGATGAGGAACAGCGCGCCGGCCTCCTCGGCCGTGGTGCGCATCTCCTCGGAGCCCTCGGAGGTCACGAACCCGAGCGGGGTGCCGAAACCCTCGGCGCGCAGCGCGCGCAGCAGGTCGATGCCCGTGAGGTTGGGCATGTTCCAGTCGGACAGGATGACGTCGGGCTCGTCGGCCCGCACGGCCTCGAGGGCCTCCTGGCCGTCGGACGCCTCGCGGACGTCCCAGTCGTAGCCGGCCTGGCGCAGCGTGCGGATCACGATCTGCCGCATCACCCGGCTGTCGTCGGCGATGAGCACGCGGATCATGCTCGTCACTTCCCTTCGGTGGCGGGTCCCGCGACGGTGGTCGCGGGGGTCTGGGTGGAGCCGGGCCTCACTGGAACAGCGAGACCACGACGACGATCGGGCGGCCGCGCCAGTCGAGGCGCAGCTCGTGCGTGAGCGACCCGGCGGGGGCCGCGGGGAGCGCCGACTCGACCTGGGGCAGCCCGAGGGTGCCCTGGCTCGGCAGCAGCGCCTTGATGTTCCCGCCGACGACGTTGGCGACCTCGCCGAACGCGTCCTGCAGGTCCTCGGGGCCGACCGGCTCGTCGGCGCCCATGCCCAGCAGGGCGCGGGTCAGCTCGTGCGCGGTGGGGGCGTCGGTGGTGACGGCGGCGCGACCGGCGAGCTCGCCGTGCACGTCCACCCAGGCGGCCAGGGGCTCCGCGGGGGCGGGCACCTCGCCCTCCCAGGGGCGGAGGTAGCCGGGCTCCCCGTCGATCATCGCCGCGAACACCTCCTCGGCGATGGCGAACACCTGGTCCTGCTCCACGGCGGCGGCGGTCATACGGGCTCCTCGGCGGGGACGAGCCCGAGCAGGTCGAGCTTGTCGCGGATGGCATCGGTGGTGAACGGCTTGATCAGGTACTCGTGGGCGCCCGCCGCGAGCGCGCGCACGATCTGGCCGTGCTCGCTCTCGGTGGTGACCATCATCAGCGTGATGGAGCGCCAGGCCGGGTTGGCCCGGACCCGCGTGACGAAGGTGAGGCCGTCCATCACCGGCATGTTCCAGTCGATGCAGGCGAGGTCGACCTCCTCGCCGGACTCGAGCAGGTCCAGCGCCTGCTGCCCGTCGCCGGCCTGGACGGTGCTGAACCCCAGGTTCTCCAGCGCGCCCGCGACGATGCGTCGCATCGTCCGCGAGTCGTCGATGACCAGTGCTCTCATCGCGTCACTCCTTGTTCGAATGCCGGTCCGGCAGGGCGCCTCGGCGCGGTGGGCAGGGTGGTGGCAGGTCGGGGCTGGACCGGCCAGGTCGTCGTGGGGGCCGCGGCGACGGGCACGCGGGGTGCCGTCGCCGGGACCGCGGGGGTGGCGCCGGTGAGCGTGCCGGGCGCCGGGCGCGGGGCCGGCACGGCGCCGGCCTGCACCGGGCGGTACACGGACCCGCGCTCGACGGGCACCCGCTCCCAGTCGCCGTCGACGCCGATGGTGGTCTCCGCCGCCCCGAGCACCAGGTAGCCGCCCGGGCGGAGCGCGCGGTGCACCCGGCCGAGGATCGAGCGCTTGGTCTCGAGGTCGAAGTAGATGAGCACGTTGCGCAGGAACACGATGTCGAACGGGCCGGGGGGCGGCGGGTCGAGCAGGTTGTGCTTGGTGAACGTGATCGTGCGGCGCAGCTCGTCGGCGATCTGCCAGTCGTGGCCGTTGCGCTGGAACCAGCGGACCATCATCGGCGCGGGCAGGCCGCGGTTGACCTCGAGCTGCGAGTAGCGGCCGGACCGGGCCTGGGCGAGCACCTGGTCGGACAGGTCGGTGGCGGTGATGTCGAACCGGGCGCCGGGGCCGAGCACATCGGTCAGCGTCATGGCGATGGAGTACGGCTCCTGCCCGGTGGAGCAGGCGGCCGACCACACCCGCAGGCCGTCCAGGACGGGCCGCTCGGCGCGCAGGCCCGGGACGACGTGCGTCCGGAGCGCGCTGAACGGGGTGTTGTCCCGGAACCACGAGGTCTCGTTGGTGGTGAGCGCCTCGACGATGTCGGCCAGGTCGGACTCGCGGCGCGCGGCGCGCACCTCGCGGACGTAGGCGTCGACGCCGGCGTGGCCCCCGTCGCGGGCGAGCGGCAGCAGCCGGCTCTCCACGAGGTACTCCTTGCCGGCCTCCAGCTGGATGGCGCTGCGCCGCCGCACGACGTCGGCGACGAACGCGAAGGTGTCCTGGGTCAGGCTCACGGCCGACCTCCGATCGGGGCTGCTGCTGCGGGGCGTCCGGAGCCGGCGCGGGCCAGCACGGACTCGAGGGTGGGGGCGACCTCGCCCAGGGGGAGCACGCGGTGGGCGAACCCGGCGGTGGCGACCGCACCCGGCATGCCCCAGACGACGCTGGTGGGCTCGTCCTGCACCACGACGGTGCCGCCGGCGCCGACGACGTCCTCGCAGCCGGTGCGGCCGTCGGCGCCCATGCCCGTGAGCACGAGGGCGAGCAGCTGGCCGCCGAGCTCGCGGACCGCGGACCGGAACAGCACGTCGACGGCGGGGCGGCAGAAGTTCACCGGCGGGCCGTCGGTCAGCTTCACGCGGAGCGAGCCCGCGGACCGGCTGAGCTCGAGGTGGTGGTCGCCGGGCGCGATGTAGACGGTCCCGGGCTGCAGCAGGTCCCCGTCCGCGGCCTCGACAACGGTGGCCGGGCCGAGCCGGTCGAGCCGGGCGGCGAGCTGCCGGGTGAACACCGGCGGCATGTGCTGCACGACGAGCACCGGCACCGACGGCGGCGCCGACAGCGCACCGATGACCTTCGACAGCGCCTCGGGGCCGCCGGTCGACGAGCCGATGATGACGGCGCTGACCGGGTGCGGCGCGGGCGCCTGCCGGGTGACGACGGGGCGGCGCGCGTTCGCCGAGGAGGAGACGGGCGCCGGGGTCGCGCCGGGGGCGCCCGCGCCGAGCCGGGTGCGCGGCGCGGGGGCCCCGGCGGGGGCGGTACCGGCCGGGCCGCCGGCGGGCGGGAGGGCCCCGGCGGCACCGGGCCGGTGCGGCACCAGCGCCTTGATCTTCGGGATGAGCTCGCTCGCGACCCGGTCCAGCGACTCCTGGACGCTGCCGACGTTCGCGGGCTTGGTCACGTAGTCCGTCGCGCCGGCGACGAGGGCGTCCAGGGTGGCGGACGCGCCGCGCTCGGTGAGCGTGGAGAACATGATGATCGGCATGGTGTGCCGGTTGCGGCGCAGCGCGCGCACCGCCTCGATGCCGTTCATCTCCGGCATCTCGATGTCCATGGTGACGAGGTCGGGGGCCAGCTGGTCCACCTTGGCGAGCGCGATGCGCCCGTTGGAGGCGAAGCCCACCACCTCGATGTCGGGGTCGCGCGAGAGCGAGTCCGTCACCAGCCGGCGGACGACGACCGAGTCGTCGACCACCAGCACACGGATCCTGGTCACGAAGTTCCCCTCACATGCGGACCGGCCGCACCGGCCGGGTTCGTGGTTCTGATCGGTCGGTGCGGCCGGTTCCTGAGCCGCCTGGGCGGCCCGGTGGGCGCGGTCAGTAGGTGAAACGCGCGACCCGCTCGTGCAGGTCGGCGGACAGCGTGGCGAGGTCCCTGACCTGCGACGACACCCCGCCCAGGACGTCCGCGGAGCGCGCCGCGGCGCCCGCGACGCCGGTGATGTTGCTGGCGATCTCACCCGACCCCGTGGCGGCCTCCTGGACGGACCGCGACATCTCGTTGGTCGTGGCCGTCTGCTCCTCGACCGCGCTCGCGATCGTGAGCTGGTAGTCGTTGATCGAGGCGATGATGTGGGAGATCTCGCCGATCGCGGTCACGGCCGCCGTGGTGTCGTTCTGGATGGCCTCGACCCGGCGGGCGATGTCCTCCGTGGCCTTGGCGGTCTCCTGGGCGAGCTCCTTGACCTCGCCGGCGACGACCGCGAAGCCCTTGCCGGCCTCCCCCGCCCGCGCCGCCTCGATCGTCGCGTTCAGCGCCAGCAGGTTGGTCTGCTCCGCGATGCTCGTGATGACCTTGACGACGTTGCCGATCTCCTGGCTGGACACGCCCAGGCGCGCGACCTGGTCGTTGGTCGCGGCCGCGACGTCGGTGGCCTGGCTCGCCACCTTGGCGGCGTGCGAGGCGTTCTGCGCGATCTCCCGGATGCTGGCGCCCATCTGCTCGGCGCCGGCGGCGACCGCCTGCACGTTGCGGGACACCTGCTCGGCCGCGGCGGCGACGACGCCCGCCTGCGCGGAGGTCTCCTGGGAGCCCGCGACCACGTCGCCGTTCGACGCGGTGAGGCTGGCGGCGGTGGTCTCCACCGAGCCGGCGGCCTCCACCACGCCCGCGAGCGTCGTGCGCAGCGACTCCTGGGCCTGGTCGAGCGCCTCGGCCATCCGGCCGGTCTCGTCCCGCCACGGCACCGCCGTGGTCACGGTGAGGTCGCCCTCCGCCATCGCCTCGAGCGAGCCCTGCACGCTGCGTACGGCCCGGGTGATCCGGCGGATGACCAGGACGGCCAGCAGCCCCGACAGGGCGGCGCCGACGACGAACGCGGCGACGAGCGCGAGGATCGTGCGGTCCACCTCCGCGCGGCTGTCGGCGAGGATCTGGTCCACCTGGGCGTCGACCTGGCCCTGCGCCAGCGCGAGCGCGCGGCCCGCCCAGTCGGGGTCCGCCGAGGCGTCGGCCGCGAGCGCGGTCCGCAGGCCGGGCAGGTCGCCCTCCTGGACGAACGGCAGCAGCGTGCCGTCGCGATAGGCGGTCCACGCGTCCCAGCGGGTCACGAAGTCGGCCCACTGCCGGGTGTCGGACTGCGGGTAGGCCTCGATCGCGTCGATCTGGGCGGCGACGTCGCGGTCGTTCCACGCGGAGGACTCGAGCAGCTGCGCCTTGACGGACTCGTCGGTCGCCTCGGCGGCGCGGTGCACCAGCAGGTGGCTGCGGGCCTGGGCGGTGCGCAGCTCGGACATCGCCGACTGCAGGTCGCCGGTCAGGCCGGACATCTCCTCCAGGTGCTGGCCCGCGCGGTACAGCGCCACGGCGCCGACACCGCCGACGAGGGCGAACGTGCCGCCCAGGACGAGCAGCGAGACGGAGATCTTGAGCGCGATCGGGCGGTCCCAGAACCAGGACGCGCGGCTGCGCCGGGTCGCGGCCGGGGTGCCGGCCGGGGTGTGGTCGGTGGTGCGCATCAGCCCAGCTCCTCCGGCGTGTAGTAGCCGCCGTCCACGAGGACCTGGCGGTAGTTCTGCTCCGTGACCACCTGCGGCGACAGCAGGTACGACGGGACGACCTTCACGCCGTTGTCGTACGAGGCGTTGTCGTTCGTCTCGGGCTCGGCGCCGTCCAGCAGCGCCCGCACCATCGAGACGGCGACCTCCGCGAGCTGGCGGGTGTCCTTGTAGACCGTGCCGTACTGCTCGCCCGCCGCGATCGACTTGGCGGAGGCCAGCTCGGCGTCCTGGCCGGTCACGACCGGCAGCGGCTGGTCGGCCGAGCCGTAGCCGATGCCCTTGACGGCGTCCAGGATCGCGATGGAGATGCCGTCGTACGGCGACAGCACGCCGTCGAGCCGCTTGTCCGCGTACCGCGGGAGCAGGGTCTGCATCCGGGCGGTGGCGTTCTTCGGGTCCCACGCGGCGGTGGCGATCGTCTGGAAGTCGGTCTCGCCCGACGGCACGACCAGCACCCCGGAGTCCAGGTACGGCTGCAGCACCTGCATCGCGCCGCTGTAGAACACCGACGCGTTGTTGTCGTCGGTCGAGCCCGCGAACAGCTCGACGTTGTAGGGGCCGGTCGCGCCGGTGGGCTCGCCGCCGGCGTCCAGGACGCCGAGGCCCTGGAGCAGCTGCGTGGCCTGCAGGACGCCGACCCGCGCGTTGTCGAAGGTCGCGTAGTACGCGACGTCGGGCGACTCGCGGATCAGCCGGTCGTAGGCGATCACCGGGATGTCGGCCGCGGCCGCCTCCGCCAGCACGTCCTTGAGCGCGACGCCGTCGATGGACCCGATCACCAGCGCGTCCGCGCCGGCGGCGATCATGTCCTCGAGCTGCTGCACCTGGGTCGGCACGTCGTTCTCGGCGTACTCCAGGCTGACGTCGTAGCCGAGCGCCTGCAGCTGGTCCTGGACGTTCTCGCCGTCCGCGATCCAGCGCTCGGAGGTCGTCGTGGGCATCGCCACGCCGACCAGCGGGCGCCCGTCCGCGCCCTCGTCGGGCGCGCCGTCGGCCCCGCCCGCGCCCACGGACCCGCAGCCCGCGACCGTCACCACCGCCGCCACGGCGAGGGACGCGGCGAGCGCATTCCCCGCACGGCGGCGCTTCCCGTGCCTCATCTCGACTCCCTCGTCCGATACGGCGCGCAGCGCTCCCTGCCGCGGCCGTGCCCCCTGGATCGACCGGGATCACGCGGTTGTGAGCGCTCCCGCGGGGTGAACGCCGGGTGAACACGTCCCGGGCACGCGCCGCGGGCGCCACCGACGGCCGAGCGCGCCGCCGCCGGACCGCGAGGGGATACGCGACACGTCGAGTGCCTACCCGGGGGATAGGCGCTCGACGTGTCGGTTGTGCACTCGGCGCGGGGCCGGCGCGGGGCCGGCCGGTGCGGCGTGGCGTCAGTAGGTGAAGCGGGCCACCCGGCCGCGCAGGTCCTCGGACATGCGCGCGAGCTCGCCGATCGAGTCGCCCATCTGCCCGAGCGTCTGCGAGGACGTGGCGGTGGCGGACGCGACACCGGTGATGTTCGTGGCGATCTCCCCCGAGCCCGTGGCCGCCTCGGCCACCGAGCGGGACATCTCCGTGGTCGTGGCGGTCTGCTCCTCCACGGCCGACGCGATGGTCAGCTGGTAGTCGTTGATCGACGCGATGATGTGGCTGATCTCGCCGATCGCGGTGACCGCGGCGCCGGTGTCGGCCTGGATCGCCTCGACCCGGCGGACGATGTCCTCGGTCGCCTTGGCGGTCTCCTGGGCCAGCTCCTTGACCTCGCCGGCGACGACGGCGAAGCCCTTGCCCGCCTCGCCCGCGCGGGCCGCCTCGATCGTGGCGTTCAGCGCGAGCAGGTTCGTCTGCTCGGCGATGCTGGTGATGGCCTTGACGACGTTGCCGATCTCCTGGCTCGACTCGCCGAGCCGGGTGACCTGGTCGTTCGTGGCGGCCGCGACGTCGGTCGCCTGCCCCGCGACCTTGGCGGCCTGCGACGCGTTCTGCGCGATCTCGCGGATGGAGGCGCCCATCTCCTCGGCGCCGGCCGCGACGGTCTGCACGTTGCGCGACACCTGCTCGGCCGCCGCCGCGACGACGCCCGCCTGGGCCGAGGTCTCGTCGGAGCCGGCGACCACCTGGTGCGACGCCACGGACAGCTCCTCGGCGGCCGCGGCCACCGTCTGGGCGGTCTCGACGACGCCCGACACCAGGCCGCGGAGGCTGGTCTGCGTGCGCTCGAGGTCGACCGCGAGGGTGCCGATCTCGTCGCGCCCGGTGACGCCCGACGGCACGGTCAGGTCGCCGTCGCCGGCCGCCGCCAGTGCGTGCGAGACGCCGCCGATCCGGCGGACGATGCCGCGGGCGACCACCCAGGCGAGGGCGGTCGCGGCGACGGCGCCGACCAGCGCGACCAGGATCGTGATCCAGACCGAGCGGGCGCCGAGGGCGTCCGTCTGCTCGGCCAGGGCCGCCGCCTGCTCCCCCTGCGAGGCGGTCTCGACCTGCATCGCGTCCATGACGCCGGTGGTCAGCGGGCGGATGGTCTCGTTGAAGTACGTGCCGAACTCCTCGGTGTCGCCCGCGTCGGCCATCGGGAACAGCGTGCCCTCGGCGGCGGCGTAGTAGGCGTCGAGGGCCGCGACCATGGCGTCGACGTCGTCCTGGCTGACGGCGTTGTCGCGGTAGGCCTCGATCTGCGCGGCCAGGTCCGCCTGGCGCTCGGTGAGCTCGTCGACGAGGGTCGCGCGGGTCTCCGCGTCGGCGATGCCGTACTGGATCACCCGGGCGCGGTCGCCCTGGTACGAGCGCTGGATCTCGGTGAGCTGCTGCAGCGGCGTGACGTTGCCCGAGTACATCTCGGCGGCGTCGGCGCGCAGCGTGCGGAGGGAGCCGATCGCCACGGCGGTCACCACGGCGGTCATCGCGACCATCACGAGCACCGCGGTGAGGATCTTGACCAGCACCGGGCGGTCGGCCCAGAGCCGGCGCGGGGAGCCGTCGTGCTGCACGCTCATCTGTCGTTCCTTCGTCGAGAGGGGGACCTACGTCCTCTCCATCGGCCGCGACGGCGGGCGCGCGAGCGGTTCTGCCGCTCAGCGAGCGGGTGGAATCGATCGCCCCCCGCCCGTCCTCCCGGCGCGAGGGGCGACCGACACGTCGAGCGAGCAGCCGGCAGCTGCTCGCTCGACGTGTCGACTACGCGCTCGGCGCGGGGCGCGCGGCGCGGGGGCCGGAGCGCGGGCGCGGCGGCGCCCCGGGCTCAGTAGCGGAAGCCCGCCACCCGGGCGCGCAGGTCCTCGGACATCCGGGCGAGCTCGCCGATCGAGCCGCCCATCTGGTTGAGCGTCTGCGACGACTCCGCGGCCGCAGCGGCGACCCCGGTGATGTTCGTGGCGATCTCCCCCGAGCCGGTGGCCGCCTCGGCGACCGACCGGGACATCTCGTTGGTGGTCGCCGTCTGCTCCTCGACCGCGCTGGCGATCGTCAGCTGGTAGTCGTTGATCGACGCGATGATCTGGGAGATCTCGCTGATCGCGGCGACGGCGCCGGTGGTGTCGCCCTGGATGGCCTCGACGCGGCGGGCGATGTCCTCCGTGGCCTTCGCCGTCTCCTGCGCGAGCTCCTTGACCTCGCCGGCCACGACCGCGAAGCCCTTGCCGGCCTCGCCGGCCCGCGCCGCCTCGATCGTCGCGTTCAGGGCGAGCAGGTTGGTCTGCTCCGCGATCGTCGTGATGACCTTGACGACGTTGCCGATCTCCTGGCTCGACACCCCGAGCCGGGCGACCTGGTCGTTGGTGGACCGGGCGACGTCGGTGGCCTGGCCGGCGATCCGCGCGGCCTGGGTGGAGTTCTGCGCGATCTCGCGGATCGAGGCGCCCATCTGCTCGGCACCGGCCGCGACGGTCTGCACGTTGCGGGACACCTGCTCGGCCGCCGCGGCGACGACGCCCGCCTGCGCGGAGGTCTCGTCCGAGCCGGCGACGACCTGGTGGGACGCGGCGGACAGCTCCTCGGCCGCGGCGGCGACCGTCTGCGCGGTCTCGACCACGCCCGACACCGTGGCGCGCAGGTTCTCCTGGGCGCGGGTCACGGCCCGGGCCATCTGGCCGAGCTCGTCCGCGGAGTCGACGGCGGGGACGACCGTGAGGTCGCCGTCGGCCATCGCCTCGACGGCGCGCTGCACCTCGGTCACCTGGCGCCGGATCACCTGGGCGATCACCAGGCCGACCGCGCCGACGAGCAGCACGCCGGCGGACAGCACGAACAGCAGCACCCGGGCGCCGGAGGTGGCCTGCGCGGCGGCGCCGGCGGCGGTCTCGCGCAGGAAGTCGTCCGCGCTCTTCTCGGCGGCGTCGAGGCCCGCGATCATCGCGTCGACCGCGGCCCGCGCCTCGCCCTCGTTGACGGCGTCGAAGGTGGCGTCGTCGCCGGCGAAGGCGGCGGGCACCAGCTGCTCGTCACGGATCTGGCGGTACTGCGCCCAGGCGGCCTGGAAGTCGGCCCAGCCGGGCACCTCGATGCCGCCCAGGCCCTCCTCGAACGCGTCGGCGGCGGCCTGCAGGTCCGCGTCCGTCGCGGCGATCTCGTCCAGGGCGTCCTGCTGGTCGGCCTCGGTCGTCGACTCGCCGGCACCGGCCTCGGCGATCACCATGCGGGCCTTGATCTCCTCCTGGTGCACCAGCGCCAGCGGCGCGATGACGTCGGAGGACACGCCCTGCACGGTGCCCGTGGCGCCCGCGAGGGAGCTCATCCGCACCGAGGCGAAGACCCCCGTCCCCACGACCACCGCGACCACCACGGCCAGGAGCAGCAGGATCTTGGTCCGGACGCCGCGGTCGACGAACAGGGCGGCGGCACGGCCGGTGCGGCGCTCCTCGGGACGAGGCGTGCCGCCGGCGCGCGCGGGGACGACCCCGCCCGGGCCGCGCGGCGTGGGCACGCGGTCGAGGGCGGCGGTCGCCGGCTTCCTCGACGTCGTGGTGACGCTCATGGTGGCTCCTCAAGACTGGGTGTTGTCCCCTGCTGCGCCTCCGATCGACCGGCGGCGGCCGCGCGTGAGCGGCGCCCGGGGTGAACCCGGGGTGGAGCCCCGCTGAACGCCGCCGGCCGCGGCGCCCCCTCAGGGGTGCCGCGGCCGGTCGGACGCGCTCAGTAGGTGAAGCGGGCCACCCGCCCGCGCAGGTCCTCCGACAGGCGGGCCAGCTCGCCGATGGAGTCGCCCATCTGGTTGAGGGTCTGGGACGACTGGGTCGCGGCCGAGGCCACCCCGGTGATGTTCGTGGCGATCTCCCCCGAGCCGGTCGCGGCCTCGGCGACCGACCGGGACATCTCCGTGGTCGTCGCCGTCTGCTCCTCCACCGCGCTCGCGATCGTCAGCTGGTAGTCGTTGATGCTCGCGATGATGTGCGAGATCTCCCCGATCGCCCCCACCGCACCGCTGGTGTCGGCCTGGATCGCCTCCACCCGGCGCGCGATGTCCTCGGTCGCCTTCGCGGTCTCCTGCGCCAGCTCCTTGACCTCCCCGGCCACCACCGCGAACCCCTTGCCCGCCTCCCCGGCGCGCGCCGCCTCGATCGTGGCGTTCAGCGCCAGCAGGTTCGTCTGCTCCGCGATGCTCGTGATCACCTTGACCACGTTCCCGATCTCCTGCGACGAGGTCCCCAGACGCGCCACCTGGTCGTTGGTCACCGCCGCCGCGTCCGTGGCCTGCCCCGCGACCTTCGCCGCCTGCGAGGCGTTCTGCGCGATCTCCCGGATGCTGGCGCCCATCTGCTCGGCGCCCGCCGCCACGGTCTGCACGTTGCGGGACACCTGCTCCGCCGCGGCCGCGACCACACCGGCCTGCGCGCTCGTCTCGTCCGAGCCCGCGACCACCTGGGTCGACGCCGCGGACAGCTCCTCGGCCGCCGCGGCGACCGTCTGCGCCGTCTCGGCCACCCCGGACACCACGCCGCGCAGGCTGCCCTGGGCGGTGGCGAGGGAGCGGGCCATGTCGCCGAGCTCGTCGGCGGTGCGCACGTCGGCGCGGACGGTGAGGTCGCCCTCGGCCATCGCCTCGAGCGCGTGCCGGACCTGGCCGGCCCCCTGCGCGAGCCGCCGCGACACGACGAAGCCGATCGCGAGCACGAGCGCCAGGCCGACGACCAGCAGCACGACGACGGTCACCACGGTGCGCGTCACCAGGGCGGACGCCGCGTCGGTGCTGGCGTCGGCGACCTCGGCCACCGACTGGTTCTCCAGCGCGATCGCGTCCGCGGCGATCGTCGTCTGCGGGAGGATCTCGGCGCGGTAGAGCGCGGCCGCGCCCGCGACGTCGCCGTCGTCGGCCATCGGGAACAGCTCGTCCTGCGCGAGGCGGACCATCTCGTTCCAGCCCGCGTCGAAGTCGGACCACGCCTGGTCGTTCACGGCGAGGTCGTCGTACGCCGCCTGCTGGTCCTGGATCTTCGTCACGTACTCGGCGAGCTGGTCGCGCAGGTCGGCCCGCACGTCCGTCGACGCCGCCGGGTACTCGACCATCCGCGCGCGCCCCGCCTGCAGGGCCCGCTGCAGGTCGCTGACCTGGCCGAGCTGGGCGACGTACGCGCCCTCCTTCGCGACCTCGTCGCGCAGCTGCACCAGGCTGGTGGCCGCGGCGACCACGACGAGCACGGCCACGAGGCCGGACGCCGCGAGCAGGCCGAGCACCTTGCCGGCGATGGACATCCGCAGCCCGCGGGCGCGGGACGGGGCGGGGGCGGTTCGGGACATGGACGCTCCAGGCGCGTGCGTGGCGACGCGACCCGCGCGACTGCGCGCGGGCCGGGCGCGTCGCCGGGACGTCCCTCCCATCGGCAGGCCGCTGACCTGCATGACCACCGCGCAGGGGTGAAGTGAAGCGCTTCGCCTCCCGGAGGGCGCACGGGCCCGCGCCAGCCCGCCGACGGCTTCCGGCCGCGCCCACCGCGACCGTCGTGGGCGCGGCCGGAGAGCGTAGGCGGGGCGGTCGGGCAGCAGGACGGCCCTGGGGGGGGGGGGGGGGGGGGGGGGGGGGGGGGGGGGGGGGGGGGGGGGGGGGGGGGGGGGGGGGGGGGGGGGGGGG